>JAFYCG010000331.1 GCA_017539825.1 Solobacterium sp.
GAATTGGCACATAACGGAAAGCAGTATTTCCTCAGCCGTCCCAGAAGGTTCGGCAAGAGCCTTCTTACTTCAACATTAAAATCCTACTGGCTGGGAAAGAAAGAACTGTTTGAAGGCCTTGCGATAAAGGATCTGGAAAAAGACAGTCCCGATGCATGGAAGGAATATCCCGTATTCCACTTCGACTTTGACAAAGATAATTTCAAAGTCCCCGGAACATTGGAAAATGTTCTTGATACGCATCTTGAGGAGTGGGAGAAAACATATACTTGCGAGAAGGGAAGCAAATCTCTAGCTCTTCGCTTTCAGACACTGATAAAAAAAGCGCACGAAAAAACAGGCCTTCGTTGCGTCATCCTTGTGGACGAATATGACAAGCCTTTACTAAGCGTCATGGATGACAAGGATCTTGAAGAGCATAACAAGGAAATTTTCAAGGGCTTTTTCACCGCATTGAAAAGCTCTGACGCATACATCAAGTTTGTCTTCATTACAGGCGTGACCAAGTTTTCCAAGGGCAGCATCTTTTCAGACTTGAATCATCTTGATGACATTTCCATGAATATGGATTATGCAGGAATATGCGGGATAAGTGAGGATGAGCTTCAGGAATATTTTGTGCCATATATCCAAAGAATGGCAGACACACAGAATATCCCCTATGGTGAATGTCTTTCTCTATTGAGGAAAAACTATGATGGCTACCATTTCTTTCAAAACAGCGAGGGAGTCTATAACCCTTTCAGTCTTCTTAAAGCGCTAAAAGGGAAAAGCTTCGGATCTTACTGGTTTGAGACGGGAACGCCCACATTCCTGGTGAAAAAGGTTAAATCAGCCGTCATAGATATCCGCGACATCACAAACAAGACGCTCTATGCGACAGATGAATACCTTTCAAATTACAGGGGAGATGATGACGACCCTATCCCTATGCTTTATCAGACAGGATACCTGTCCATCAGCGACTATGATGCCAGAAGGAGAAGATATACTCTCGGCTTCCCGAATGAAGAAGTGAAATACGGCTTTTTGAACTGCCTGTTACCGGAATATGTAAAAGATACCGGAGCTGGTACAGGGAAGGACATCTTTTCCATTGACGATTACGTAGAGAATGGCGAGCCTGACAAGCTGAGAGATGCCTTTACCGCCTTGTTTGCAAGCATCCCATACACTGCCAATGATGCTCCTTTTGAGCATTATTTCCAGACAGTCATCTATCTTGTATTCACATTATTAGGGCAGTACGTCCATGTTGAACAGCATACCTATACAGGAAGGATTGACTGCACAGTGGAAACAGATGACTATGTCTACCTTTTTGAATTCAAAAGAGACGGTTCTGCGGATGAAGCACTTGCCCAGATTGAGAAAAACGGATATGCCCTTCCTTATGAAGCAGATCCAAGAAAGCTCTTTAAAATCGGTGTAAGCTTTAATTCTGAAAACAGAATGCTTGAAGAATGGAAAATTGAAGAATAAGCATCCGAAAACAGATTATTTCAGGAGAGGCATGTATTGCTTCTTCTTTTATTATCTGATGAACATTTTGATAATCTTCGTTCAACAATTATTCTCATTTTTACAGAAGATTTACTATACCCCATATTCCTTTAGTGCATTTATTATTGAATTCTTTATCTTATCGACTATCTCTTGCGGTTCAATTATTGTAACAGCATCCATATACTGCTGTGCCAGGAATACAATACCATTCTCACTGACTGTAACACTGAACTGGTAATGATCGTCATCAAGATCTGTCAGCTTAATATCCCTGCCAAAAATATCGATCATTGCATCCAGGATTCTCTTTTTGCACCGGATCGTGACCCTTGTCATTTTTCCGGCAAACATAAACAGCTTGTTGCTGGAATAATCATATGCATCGACCTGCTCATACGGGATGGTGCATTTTTCTTCTGTCACCCTGGCATTGCATATCCTGTCAAGGCGGTAATGCATATATCCCGGCATAATTCCGCCCTGCACTACAAGGTACGGCCTCCCGTCTTCATAACAGATGTATCTCGGTTCTATCACAACAGGCGAATGATTACAGATCTCAAATTCTTTTTCCCTGTTGTAGTGCATGTAGTCAAAAGACATCTTTTTTCCACACCTGATTGCCTCCAATGCCTTTTCAATGTTGTACATCAGTTCTTCATTATCCATCTTCTTGGGATTCGGCTTGAACACGGCATCGTAATACTCCTTCCGGTCATATTTGTTAAGATGCCATAAAAAATGATCAATAAGGATCTTACTTTGATCCTGTGTTATAAAATTTGATGCATGAATAGCATAACAAATCATGAACACCTCGCCCTTGGTCAGAGGACGCGAGGCAAGATAATACCCCTTTTCATGCTTGTCATATACAATGTCTTCCCCGAGATCTCGCAGCTGCCGGATTGCAGAATAAAGCTTTTGCCTGCCGATCTGCATGTCAGCATCAAGCTCAAGCCTGCCAAGAATGTTCATTGTCTTCATTACATGATCCTCGTCTGTTTCCTCCCTCAGCATTTCCAGAAGCGCATGACAGCACAATTGTTTTTCCATAAATACTCCTTTCCAATTTAAAAATGCGACAGTTCGCCATTTGCCATAAGATAATGGGACAGCCGCATTTTCTATTTTTAAATTAGGAAAGTTTTGTTTGTTTAAGGTGACTGGCATATTCTGAAATGTCACTTAGCTTACAGTCCAGGATGGTGTGAGTTTCAGCTGTCATATTCTTATCGTGTCTTAATGCATAGATGGCAGCTTCGGAAAAGCCGTACTTATTAATCAGTGCATACTGTGTCATTCCCTTTTCTTCCATTGTTTTCCAAAGCCTGCCAAACGTTATTATTACAGAATCCCCCAAAAAATATAGTTTTCTTCTGGTAGATTGTAAATTGTCATTAAAATGAGTATATCGTCTTTTCGATACAGCCATCCACAAAATATGGCTTAAATAATCTACATGTTTCTGAATATCATACTTATGTATCTCTACCCCGTTACCGTTTATGTGTTTCGTTGCGTTCCGGGCTGTTTTCAATGTCGGGGCTGGAGTTATCCAGGCATGAAGAATATGCTTTTTCAGCACAATAAAATTATCTTCTGTGATATCACATCAAAATGTATTCTGAAAGCAAAGTTCGCGTACACAAATTACCTGACACTAATTCTTAAGAAGTCCTGAATTATGTGAGGTAATTCAGGACTTTTTTATGTTTCTGTAAATAGATCTGCACAGTAGAAAGAAAGGAGAATTAAACAATGACTAAAACTTTTGCAGAAGTAGCATTAGAAGTAATCAGGGAGGACTGGGAGTTCCGTAAATCCGAGGCAGATCCCACCTTCAACC
>JAFYCG010000332.1 GCA_017539825.1 Solobacterium sp.
ACACCGTTTTCATAACCGATGTTTTCTTTTGTCAGGCCTTCCACATGGTTTCTTTCCTTGTGCCAGCGGATGATACTGTTAAAGTATTCATCTCTTGGCATGAAGTAACCGAATGCAGGATGATTGATGCGGTTGATCATTGCCTGCTGAATGGTTGGAACAGTTGCAAAGTTCATGTCGGCAACCCACATCGGGATGGTATCAAAACCTTCCCTGCGGGTAAAACCGCTGAAACTGCCCATCTGTTTTTCCGGCAGATCTACCGCGATAGCATCATGACCTGCACGGTCCATAATTGTAGTGAAATCATACTTCATATCTTTGCCTCCGTTTCAAAGTATGTATAATCCCTGTTGGGTATATCGTGTATTCTGTGTTTTTTCTTTGTGACAGGATTGCGGAATATGACTTCATCCGCCCATAAACCCATATGTATAAAGTTTCTGTCTTTTATCCCATATAGCGGATCATTGACAATCGGGTATCCATGATAAGAAAGGTGGACCCTGATCTGGTGTGTTCTTCCTGTTTCCAGTATGCAGCGGAACAGATTGTATCCGTTCTGTGTCTTCAGACATGTAACATCCGTATGTGCTTCATTACCTGTCTGGGATACGATGTATTTTCCGTTTTGATGGCGGTCTTTGCCGATCGGCTCATCGCAGAAGAAATACGTATTCTCTATACAGTTTCCTCTTGTGATGGCAAGGTAATGACGCTGTATCTTTTTATCTTTGAGCTGTTCATCAAACCATGGCTGGAAGAAGGGGATTTTGGAATACAGCACAAGACCTGTTGTATCCCTGTCAAGACGATGAATCGGCCTGACAGGGGCATGGATTCCCTGTTCTTTCTGGTATCTTGCCGCAAAGGCATTCAAACAGTTTGGATCATCCTTGCCGCCATGAATGATCATGCCGGGCTCTTTATGCACGACATAGAGAAAGGCATCTTCATAAACAACCTGACATGGCTTTTCGGCAGGAAGATAGTCGATCTCTTCTTCATCAAGAAGTAATGTCAGAGAACTGTTTTGAATATTGTCCTGCAGGGATTTTGCCGGGATATCATCGATCAGGATTTTCTTTTCCTGCAATAGCAGATATTTGTTTTTGCGGGATTGTCTGTATTCATCGAGAAACTCTTCCAGGGTACGAAAGGATCTGCCGATGAAGATGATCATGCGGTCATCTTTGCATTCATATTTCATTTTTTGTATCTTTCCAGAACCGTGACGGATTCCACCTGAGCAGTGTTAGGGAAGAGGTCAAACGGAATGATGGTTGCGACATTGTAATCCTTTTTCAGAGCACGGATATTCTTGGCCAGAGTGGCAGGGTTGCAGGAAACATAGATGATCTTTTTGGGCAGCACGCGTTTGACTGCTTCAATCATGTTTTCATCCATGCCGCTTCTCGGCGGATCGAGCAGTAATGTATTCACCTGCTTCCGCATGCCGATTTTCAATAATCCGTTAGCTGCATCATCCAGGATAAAGCTTGTATTCTCGATGTGATTGATTTTGGCATTTTCTTCGCAATTGCGTATGGCATCCCTGACATTTTCGATGCCATAGATTTCCTTTGCCTTGTCTTTTGCCAGAAGAGACATAGCGCCGACACCGCAATAAGCTTCCACCAGAACATCACAAGGATCGATTTTGGATACTGCCATCTCATACAGTTTTTCCGCCTGAGGAATATTAAGCTGGAAGAAGGATTGCGGGGATAAACGCAATTTGATGCCGTTAATGGTAACCGGTGTCGTATTTGCTCCGGCGAGTTTTTTTGTATTGCTGCCAAAGATGTTGAAACCGTCTTTTTCGGTATTGACAGACTGGAACAGGGAATGCATGCCGCTGATTTCCATCAGTTTTTCAATCAGGGTATCGGGAATGGTTTCATTTCCCGTAACCAGTGTGCACTGGATAAAACCCTGTAATTCACGCATGACAAGATAGCGCAGTCCTTTGCGCTTTTTACTGTCATATGCCTGGTATTTCTCTTCGTTGAGAAGATAGATGACCTGACGCTTGGC
>JAFYCG010000333.1 GCA_017539825.1 Solobacterium sp.
GATCCAGAAGGGGCTTCCGGCAAGGGAAACCCTTGAAAAAGAAAATATCTTTGTGATGGATACTGACCGTGCAGAGACACAGGATATACGACCGTTACGGATTCTGATATTGAATCTGATGCCGACAAAGATAACAACAGAAACACAGCTTGCAAGACTTCTCGGAAATACACCTTTACAGGTTGAATTAGAGTTAATGCGTACGGATACGCATATCGGCAGACATGTCAGCTATGATCATCTGATGACATTCTATAAAACATTTTCAGAGATCAAAAATCAGATGTTTGACGGCATGATCATTACCGGAGCACCGGTAGAGCATCTTGCTTTTGAAGAAGTATCTTACTGGGAAGAACTCTGTGAAATCATGGAGTGGTCAAAAACCCATGTATACAGCACTTTCCATATCTGCTGGGGAGCACAGGCTGCGCTGTATTATCACTATGGTGTTCCGAAAATTCCGTTAGAGGAAAAGCTGTTCGGTATCTTTGAACATAAAGTCACCCATCTGAATTCTATCCTTTTCAGAGGATTTGACGATGTATTCCTGACACCGCATTCCCGTCATACCACAATCCGCAAAGAGGATATTGTCAATGTGAAGAAACTGAAGATATTGTCCGAAAGTGATAAAGCAGGCGTGTATGCGATATCCACTGACGGAGGTTCACAGATTTTTATCACAGGACATTCCGAATATGATACCCTGACTTTGGATGCGGAGTACAGAAGGGACAAGGATGCAGGATTACCGATTCATGTTCCAGAAAACTATTATCCGGATGATGACGATACAAAGACACCGCGGAATACCTGGCGTTCTTCCGCAAACCTGTTATATTCCAACTGGCTGAACTATTTTGTATATCAGGCTACACCGTACGATTTAGAAACACTTCCATCTTTAAAAGAAAGAGGATTATGAAAAGATACAGACGATTCTGTATCTTTTTTGATGATATGGATTGTATCAATATCCGCAAAAGGAATTTTCTGATCATCAATCTGCAAAAACTGTTCATGTTCATCGACAAGAAGAACCATGCCGGTAACAGTCTGATATGTTCCTTCTTTGCGATAGGAATCATTATGCGGATCATCGCAGATCACAAAGAAACTGACGGAGGCAGTCACATGATTTTGATATGCCTTTTTTCTTGTGGCTGTCTTTTCCTTCAGCGCATTTAACTGTTCGTTCATTTGTCTCAGGCTTTCTTCGTCCTTGATTTTCTTTACTGTATAATGAATTTCCTTGGCACTGATCTCTTTGTCAAATCCTCTTAAGGCTGCAAACGGTGCAAACAGCTTTGCCCGCTTGTATGAAGGCATGTGAGGATGTTTCAGTGAGAAATAATCCCCGGTATGCGTGCTCTTGCCGATCTGATAGATTTCACGATAAGCAAAATCCTCAGGCATGGGAAGATAGCCGATATTTTCGTTCATGCTTTATGTCCTCCGATCTGTTCATTTCTTTCCTTAGCAGTGGCATTCTTCATCAGGTTCATGCCTTTTAAAACCGCATTTGTTCCGTATTTTTTGCGGATGGCCAGAATGGCTTTCTGCATGTTCCGGTTTTTCTCCAGTTCCTCATAATCGGTAAAGAAATCCAGCTGGAAAATACCTGTTCCTTTGACGGTGTCATCAGCACAGATACCCATCTTGCGAATATATAAGCGATGATCCACCTTCTGATCAAACAGATTCAAAAGGGCAGTGGCAATATATCCGCTGTGGCTTGTCCGGTTACGAAAGCGCACGGTTCCGACGGTGTGTTTCGGATGCAGTCTTCCGTAATAATCCATGACAACCGGTCCTTTGTAGGAAGGGACCCTTTCCAAAGATATGTGATCATAGCTGATCCAGAAGGAAAAACAGCGGGAAGTGATGTTTTTGGACGCCATGTTGATTGCAAGATCATCTGTCATCTCGCGAAAGACAAGACGGGCATCGGTATAGTTGTAGGCTCTTGGCAGAACCTGGCCGAGGCTTAAACTGTTGGCAGAAGGTTTAAATGCTTTGATATCTTTCATTGTCACAGGCTCAATGCCCCATGCATGATCGATGATGATCTCCGCATTGACACCGAATTCCTTGTAGAACCATTCCTCGTCAAACTGGGAAAGGGCAGCAATATCACCCATTGTGTATAAACCGTGGTGATTCAGCCTTGTGGATATACCAAGGCCGATCTGCCAGAAATCCGTTAAGGGCTGATGATCCCACAACAGGAATTTATAGCTGTCTTCATTTAACTCTGCAATCCGCACCCCGTCTTTATCTGCCTTTCTTTTTTTGGCAACAATATCCATTGCCACTTTGGCAAGATAGAGATTTGTACCGATGCCGGCAGTTGCGGTGATGCCTGTTTCCGCCAATACATTACGGATCATGGTTAATGCCATGTAATGGGCACTGTTCATCTGCATGTCCTTTGCTTTTTCGCAATACAGGTGCAGATAGGGGGTAACATCGATAAAGCACTCATCAATACTGTAAACATGGATGTCTTCTTCCGCTACATAACGCAGATAGATTGCATAGATCTGTGCGGAAATTCTTTCGTATTCCGCCATTCTCGGTGTGGCAATAATATAATCGATTTTGCAATGGTGCTCCCATTCATACTGTCTGATTTTCTGTTTGGCTTCAAACAATCTCGGTCTTCCCGGAACACCGATGGCCTTTAAACTGGGGGAGACAGCCAGACAGATCGTCTGGTCGGATCGGCTTTCATCTGCCACAAGCAGATTGGTTTGCAGGGGATCCAGATGACGATAAACACACTCAACGGAAGCGTAATAGGATTTTAAATCAATACAAATGTAGATGCGTTCCATAATCTTCCTTTCAAAAATGCATGATAAAAAGATCTTGATGAAGATCAATTGTGCAGAAGTTTATTTTCCTGCGTATTTTCGGTTTTTCTTTTTCGCATCCCAATAAGCTTCCTGCATGGCCTGCATCATGATATCCATGTCCTCCGGATCCATCCGGCCACCGGCCCATAACGCTTTGACATCGGAAACCAGTTTTCTTGCCTGATCCATGGCAGTATCGCCATATTCCTCATACGCCTTTAAAACGAAAGAGGCATTCTCATCCAGCAGGGTATTCTCCTCTATTTCGAGGACATCAGCAAGCTTTGCATATGTCTCTTTCTTTTTGGGCAGTCTTTCACCTGATTCATAATTCTGGATGGTACGTAAAGAAATACCGGCCTGTTTGGCGAGATCGCTCTGTGACCAGTTTTTTGCGATCCGTGCATTTTTTACTTTTTCGCCAAAGTTCATGTTTCTCCCTCTTAAGTTACGTAAAATATGCAACTTACAAAAATATCTTACATAAAAAATACTTCTATGTCAATAAAACCCATCCGAATGGATGGGCTTTAACTGTTTTTGTGTGTCAGACAGAATGTCTTGGATTGTCTGCGGGGATTCATCCGGCGCATAAGCAATATCTTCTATCGTATCTCCTCCTTTTTCCATTTACACCATAGCTGACTTTCTTCTTTGGTTCAATACAAAAAAACACAATGACCTGTGCCATTGTGCTTCATTTGTTTACCAGAGCTGATCCGGATAGATACCGTCATCTTTCATCTTCTGGATTCTTTCGACTACACCCGGTTTATCTTCACGGTATGTAACGCCGAACCATTTATCCTTGGATGCAAGAACCTTGACGGAGCATTTCTTGTCTTTGACGAGATCTCCGATTGCGGTTGGAATAACATGCTCGCACTTCATCGGATTCTTATCGATGTTCTTTTCAAGGAATGATGCGAAGATCGGTTCGCAATCATCGAAGATCTTCGGTGTGAAACCCCAGAAGTTCATGGATACGAGTGTATCATCTTCCAACGGTTTCCATTCCTCTCCATCCAGATATACAGGTTTGCCATCCTGCAGGGCAATTTTCTGGATCTCTGTGATCGCTGTCAGATAGCCGTTTTCATCCTTTTCGCAGATGCCTCTTGTAACAGTTCCGTTTTCCGTCAATGTGTTGATGCATGGATAACCTACCATTGCATAATTGCCGTCGGATACTTCTGTAGTCAGATAGTTGTAGATGACTTTGTAAGCGTCTTTGCCATAGAAGTCATCGGCATTGATAATCGCAAACGGTTCATTGACAACGCCTTTGCAGGCTAGCAGGGCATGGGTTGTTCCCCATGGCTTTTCTCTGCCTTCCGGTACTGTAAAGCCTTCCGGAATATTCTGCATGTCCTGGTAGGCAAAATCAACTTCCATGTGCTGGGATACTTTGTCTGTCAGGGCTTTTCTGAATGCTTCTTCATGTTCCTTGCGGATAATTAAAACGACCTTTTCAAAACCGGCTTCCTTGGCATCATAAATTGAGAATTCAATGATCGGTTCACCATGGTTTCCAACGCCGTCAATCTGTTTCATTCCACCGTAGCGGCTGCCCATGCCGGCGGCAAGAATGACTAATGTTGGTTTTTTCATGTTGCTTTTTCCTCCTGAATAATTGTTGATAATATTATACATCTTTTCACAAAGGTTTGTTGAAAAACAAAGAGATGTTATAATGGGTGGGATGAAAAAGACAGTTAAACTATTTCTGATCGCTTTATTTGCGATCATCTGCTGCGGATTTACTCTGGCAGATTTTGATCTGAGCATGCTTGCTGCCTATGAAAAACCATATGGAGGGGAATCTTTTATCGCATGCAAAATCTCCGGAGAGGATTTCGGCAGAAACAAGACATATGAAGAATACACATTGATCGATAACGAATCTTCTTATGCATACCGATATATCAAAGCCCATATGACAGTTGATCCCAAAACCGGTCTGTTGTTTGATGAAGACGGATTTATCGGCGTGGCACTTGCCTATAACTTCGGAGAGATCGGCTCCAGATATTACATGATTCTGGATACGGGAAATATTATTCCGGTTATTAAGATCGATGCCAAGGCAAGGCCTGATGCCACCGACGGATGTCGCGGGAACAATGCGGATGATGTCATTGAATTTGTGATTGATGAAGAAAAGGCAATGAAGTTCTTCGGCTCATCGAACGGCTATGCCTCTAACGGAAATTTCAACAACTACAAATATTTCAGAGGAAATATCAAAGCCATAGAAAAAGTTCCCGGTTACAGTGTGACATCCAAATATGACGGCTGGGTCACGGAAGGCACACACACGTATTACTATGTCAATCAGAAAAAAATAACCGGATGGTTCAAAGACAGTAATAAGTGGTATTACTTTGACAACGAAGGCATCATGCAGAAAGGCTGGCTGAAGGATAACGGGAAATGGTATTATCTGAATACGGATGGGACCATGGCTGTCGGCTGGAAAAAAGTCAACAAAGAATGGTATTACCTGAATAAGTCCGGTTCCATGGCAACCGGCTGGATCAAACCGGGAAATACATGGTATTTCATGAAGTCTTCCGGAGCAATGGCAACCGGCTGGCTGTTAAGAGGCAGCACATGGTATTACCTGGATGTAAACGGTGCAATGGTCACAGGCAGACAAACCATTCAAAATAAAACCTACCTGTTTCATGATTCCGGTGCAATGCATACGGGATGGCTGCAATCCGATGACATATGGTATTACTATAAGCCTTCCGGAGCAATGGCGACAGGCTGGCAGGCTGTAAGCAGCAAATGGTATTACTTTGATGCAGAAGGAAAAATGCTGACAGGATGGCAGGAGGATAACGGTAAAAGGTATTACATGAATACCTCGGGTTCCATGGCGACAGGCTGGAAGAAAATCGATAATATCTGGTACTATTTCAATCCATCCGGTTCCATGAAGACCGGCTGGCTGCAAAGAGGAGATATCTGGTATTATTTAAACGGCAATGGGGAAATGGTTACCGGCTGGCAACAGGTCGGCAACCATATGTATTACTTCAATGATTCCGGCGCCATGTTGACGGGGGTATATCAGATTGGCGAGCACTATTACTACTTCAACAGTTCCGGGGCTATGACAACCGGATGGCAGAAGATCATGAACAGGAACGGGGAAATCAAATGGTACTACATGAATGAAGAAGGCGAAATGCAGTCCGGATGGATTGAAGCTGACGGCAAATCCTACTACCTGAATCCGGATGGTTCATGGAATGAAGAAGCGGGTGTTTGAAAAATACGTTATGAGAAGGGGCAGTAAATGTCCCTTTTTGTTTTGTATAAAATTTCCTGTTTTTTCTGTCAAGATTATTCGGAAATTTGCCAGTTTTGAAAGAATGTTGTAGGATATAGGACATGATAGAGAAGTTAAACAGTAAAATATATTTGATTGTGATTCTGTTCGTTCTTTTCGGTCTTGGCACAGGATATGTCCTTTGCGAAAAAGATGCGTCGATCAAATCAGAAAAAAGAGAAGCATACAAGGAAACATACGATGCATTGCAGATTGACATTGATGAACTGACAGGGGAGTATGGCGAAGACATCAATATGCAGGATTATGTCAGATCTTCTTCAGGAGAATTATCGATAGAAGAAGACATTGATTCCGGCAAACCGGGTGATTATATTGTTACATTCATTCTTTCTGATACAGAAGAGCAGTTTCATCAGGAAGTCGTAAAGAAGACGAAGAGAATCTTTACGGTAGAGGATACGCAATATCCGAATATCGAAATCGGCCAGGAGGAGATTCTGATCCGTCAGGGTACGGAAACAGATCTGAACGAAAACGTTCTTTCGGCAACCGATCCGGTCGACGGAGATGTAGAGTTTACTGTCGAAAGCGAACTGGATATCGATACACCGGGTGAATATGAGGCAAAGGTGGTTGCGACAGACAAAAACGGCAATACTTCAGAAAAAACCTTCATGATCAATGTCAAAGCCAAACCATCCCTGAATGCGGCATTTGATCAGATCTATGACTACATTACAAAAGAAATGGGACTGAACAGTGCTGCTGCCTGCGGAATTCTGGCAAATATCCGAAGGGAATCATCCTTTAATCCGACAGCCGGTACTTCCTATTATGGTTTATGCCAATGGGGCGGCGGAAGAAGATCCAATCTGCAGAGCTGGTGCGGAGCAAATGGTTATGATTATACAACAATCAAAGGCCAGCTTGCCTTCATGGATCATGAGCTGAATACCTCATATACAACCTGTCTGAATCTTCTGAAAGAAGTGGAAGATACGGAAGACGGTGCATACGAGGCTGCTTTGATCTTTGTCAGAAGATATGAGGGTGCAGCCAGTGCGGGTGACAGGGCATCATTAGCAAAAACTTACTTCAATTTGTAAAAATAATGATTATGATTTGTTCCTTGCATGATATACTATTTATGGTTAAAAAAGGAGTAAAAAAATGAGCGAAGCAAATAATAATGTACAGGCACAGGCAGAAACAGAAATCAAATTAACTTTGACACCGGATGAAGTTGAAGAAGAAAATGCAAAGCAGCTTGCTGAATTAGAAGCCAAGCAGAACGAAAAAGATACAAGAGATCCTTTGAATGAGATTCCGCTTAGCGATGCTGAGAGAAAAACAGTTGATGAATTCTCCAAGAAGATCGATATTACCGAGTCTAACACAGTTTTACAGTATGGTGCTTCCGCACAGAAGAAAGTCACGGATTTCTCCAATACAGCATTGCAGAATGTCAGAACAAAAGATCTCGGCGAAATCGGTGATCTTCTCGGCAACCTGGTTGTGGAACTGAAGGATTTCAGCAATGATTCAGATGAAAAGAAGGGTTTCTTCTCCGGCTTGTTTGACAAAGGAAAAGACAAAGTTGCAAATTTCAAAGTCCGTTATGACAAGGCTGAGGCAAATGTCAACAAGATTGCCAATGTTCTTGAAGACCATCAGATCACATTGCTGAAGGACATTGCCTTACTGGATGAGCTGTATGAAAGAAATGCCACAAACACAAAAGAACTGGCAATGTATATTCTCGCCGGAAGAAAGAAGCTGCAGGATGTTCGTGCAAATGAATTGCCGGATTTGATCGCAAAGGCAAAGAAATCCGGTCTTCCGGAAGATGCACAGGCTGCAAACGATCTGGAACAGGCATGTGTCAGATTTGAAAAGAAATTGTACGATCTGGAATTGACAAGACAGGTTGCCATCCAGATGGCTCCGCAGATCCGTCTCGTACAGAACAATGATACATTGATGACAGAAAAGATTCAGAGCACACTGGTTAACACCATTCCGCTCTGGAAGAACCAGATTGTTCTCTCTCTTGGTATCAGCCATTCCAAAGAAGCTATGGAAGCACAGCGTGCTGTTACAAACATGACCAATGAGCTTCTGAAGAAGAATGCAGAAACATTGCATCAGGCAACTGTTGAAACAGCAAGAGAAAGCGAGAGAGGTATCGTTGATATCGAAACACTCCAGCATACAAACGAACAGCTGATCTCCACACTGGATGAAGTATTGACAATCCAGAAGGACGGTCACGATAAGCGTGAAGCTGCCGAGATGGAACTCAGAAGAATTGAGAACCAGCTGACAGACAAGCTGTTACAGATCAATAACGAAAGAGATATCACAAAGAGATAAAAATAAATCCTCATGTCAGACATGGGGATTTTCTTTACGGATACAGAATCAAAGGGACATAGCGTTCTTCTTCCACAAGACCTGCATGATTGCCTTTTATCTGGTATCCTTTTTTATAATC
>JAFYCG010000334.1 GCA_017539825.1 Solobacterium sp.
CAGGTAAGGTTTATTCTTGCTTTGGATAAAACCGCTGATCAAAAGCCATATAACCCCGAATGCCATCATACATACAGACAGTGTTTCCCAGCGAAAGGATCTCAGTTCCACAATCTCACCTCGTAAGATCTGTTTTCTTTTCCGTGCGATTTCTTCCGGTTCCAGCTGAGTCAGTTTTCTGACCTGCTTCATCGGAATCCCTTCCTCCATGCACAATCGTATTTCATGCATTTTCTCATGGTTTAACCCCTGCCTGCCCAGAAAAGCAAGCTGTTCTTCATCCAGTCCGTTTTCCTTACCTTCTTCCATTTCTTTTCTTTGTAAATACGTCAGTTCCGGACTGAACAGCGCTAATAATCGTTTTACCATTTTTTACCCTCCTGTTTTATTTATAGAGGGGAAAAAGGATTTTTAGCAAAAGAAAAAGTCTTTCCATAAAGGAAAGACCATTCCAACGTGTTCTCCAATAAACAAAGTTTTTAACGCTTTGAGTACTGCGGTGCTCTTCTTGCACCTTTCAAACCATACTTCTTTCTCTCTTTTACACGAGAGTCACGTGTGAGGAAACCAGCCTTCTTCAATACAGGTCTGTAATCAGGGCTTGCTTCCAGCAGTGCACGGGAAATTCCATGACGCATTGCGCCGGCCTGTCCAGTAAATCCACCACCATAAACGTTGATCTGAATGTCAAACTGATCTTTTGTTTCTGTCAGTACAAGTGGTGAGTTGACTACCATACGCAGTGTTGCCTGTGGCAGATACTCTTCCAGTGTACGTCCATTAACTGTGATAACACCAGTTCCCGGAGTCATGAAGACACGCGCGACCGAACTTTTACGACGGCCTGTTCCAAGATACATAATCTTTTTCTTACTTGTTGGCATATCTTATTCCCCCTTACTTCTTGATTTCCATCTTTACTGGCTTCTGCGCAGCATGTGGATGATCCGGACCGACATAGACGAATACATGCTTACGCATTACATCGCCCAGTTTGTTGTGAGGAAGCATACCCTTGACAGCTTTTTCAACCCATTCAACAGTATACTTTTCACGCATTTCTCTTGTACTTCTTACACGCAATCCTCCCGGATATCCTGAATGGCTGTAATAGAATTTCTTCTCATCCTGGTCACCGGTGATTTTGATCTTGTCAGCATTAACGATAATGACATAGTCACCACAGTCAACGTGAGGTGTAAAAGTAGGTTTGTGTTTGCCTCTGAGGACAGTTGCGACCTGGCTTGCGAGACGACCAAGCGTCTGGTCTGTTCCATCCACAACGTACCATGTACGTTTTACTTCGGCAGGTTTTAACATCGTTGTTTGACGCATTTTTCATTTACCTCCATAATGTAGATTTACCGGGGCTACATTTGTGGCATAATGTGCCATCAATCATTTTATAAAAGGAGTCAATAGAAGTCAATCACTTTTTTTCTCCTTATAGTATTTTCCTGCTTCCATGCCCTTTTTTGTCAGGTAAACTATACCGTAAAACTCTTTTTTCACATATCCTTTGTCATCCAGCTTCTCAATCATGGCATGTACACTGGGTCTTGAGACATCCAGTTGCCTGCATAAGGATACGCTGCGAAGCCCTTTTCCCTCCGGATCCATTTTATACATTGCCACAAGATATTTAATCTGTGCTCTTGATAATTCTTTGCTCATATAATCCTTTCTGAAAAAAGAGTGCAGCTTGTACTGCACTCTCATGTTTAGAAGTTCAATTATCCCTGTACAGCTGTTTCTAATTTATAAGATTCTTTATATGGTCTGAATAACAGATACAGGATACCGGCACATAATGCAGCTGCTACAATTGCGCCAAGAATATTTCCAGTTCCTTCTGCAAATGAACCAAACTGATAGATAATCAGGGAAACGACATATGCCCATCCGCACTGGTAGCCGATGGCAAACCATGTCCATTTGGCACTGTTCATCTCACGTCTGATCGCACCGATTGCTGCAAAGCATGGAGCACATAAGAGGTTGAATGCGAGGAAGGAATAACCGGCAACAGCGCTTCCGCCGAATGCTTCATTTAATGAGCCGAAAATTTCCCAGCCGTTTTCAGCAACTTCACCTGCACCATACAGGACACCCATTGTACCGACAACGTTTTCTTTTGCGATTAATCCTGTCACTGTAGCAACAGCTGCCTTCCAGTCACCCCATCCAAGTGGTGTGAAGATCCATTTCACCGCATTACCGACAACAGCCAGAATGGATTCATCCACTTCACATGCACCAAAGCCGTCAGCTGTAAAGCCATAGCTGGAAGTAAACCATACGAAGATTGTTGCCAGGAGAATGATGGAACCTGCCTTCTTGACGAAGGAAGAACCACGTTCCCACATGGAATGCAGGATATTGGAAACAGTAGGCATATGATATGCAGGCAGCTCCATTACAAATGGTGCCGGATCACCTGCAAACATCTTGAATTTCTTCAGCATGATACCGGAGATGATGATGGAACCTACACCGAGGAAGTAAGCTGATGTAGCAACAACACCGCTCTTATTGAAGAAGGAACCTGCAATTAATGCGATGATCGGCAGTTTTGCACCGCATGGTACAAAGGTTGTCGTCATAACCGTCATTCTTCTGTCACGTTCATTTTCAATCGTTCTGGATGCCATGACACCCGGCACGCCACAGCCTGTTCCGACAAGCATCGGAATAAAACTCTTACCGGATAAACCGAATCTGCGGAAAATACGGTCCATGACAAACGCAATACGCGCCATGTATCCGCAACTCTCAAGAATTGCCAGGAAGAAGAACAATACAAGCATCTGCGGCAGGAAGCCAAGTACTGCTCCTACACCGGCGATAATACCATCAAGGATCAGGCTCTGCAGCCAGTCTGCACAATTGATATTTGTCAGGAAGTTTTCAATAACAACCGGTAAGCCATCAGCCCATGGTCCGTATGCAGCAGGATCCGGTTCTTCGATAGCACGGTCAGCTTCATATTCGGCAAAGGAATAATTGGCAATGACTTCCTCATCGACAATTTCACCTTCTTCATCATGGACAATTGCTTCATCCAGCGTGATGCCTGCAAATGCGGTTTCATCCAGGATGGCAAGTTCTTCTTCGCCATCTTCGTTTTCAACCATCTCTGCATAACCTGCTTCAATTGCTACTTCTTCATACTGTGCTGCTCTTTCATCAGCCACAGCGAATGTGCCGGAATCTTCATCAAATGCTTCTCTGCCGGATCCGAACCAGAACCAGCCATCACCAAACAATCCGTCATTGACCCAGTCAGTAGCCATCGTACCTACTGTCTGAATGGAAACGTAGTAAACGATAAACATAACCAATGCGAAGATCGGTAAACCCAGCCATCTGTTTGTAACGATGTTATCGATCTTATCGGATGTGCTTAATTCACCGGCACCTTTCTTGCGGTAGATGCCTTTGAGAATGTTTGCTATGTAAACATATCTTTCATTTGTGATAATGGACTCAGCATCATCATCCAGTTCTTTTTCAGCAGCCTGGATATCTGTTTCAATCTGTGTCATCTGTTCGGTATTCAGATGCAGGGATGGCATGACTTTGTCATCTCTTTCAAATACCTTGATAGCATACCAGCGCTTCTGTTCTTCCGGTACATTTGTCAGGCATGCATCTTCGATATGTGCTATCGCATGTTCAACAACACCGGAGAAAGTATGCATAGGAATGGTTTTTCCGTTTCTTGCCGCATTGATAGCCGCTTCGGCAGCATCCATGATACCCTCTTCGCGAAGTGCGGAAATCTCAATGATCTTGCATCCAAGCTGTCTGCTCAGTTCAGGAATATTGATCGTGTCCCCGTTCTTTCTGACAAGGTCCATCATGTTGATGGCGATCACAACCGGAATGCCCAGTTCGGTGAGCTGTGTTGTCAGATACAGGTTTCTTTCCAGGTTTGTACCGTCAACGATATTCAGGATCGCATCCGGGCGATTGTTAACAAGGTAATTTCTGGATACAACTTCTTCCAAAGTGTATGGAGAAAGTGAATAGATACCCGGTAAGTCCTGGATGATGACATCATCATGTTTTTTTAATTTACCCTCTTTCTTTTCAACGGTAACACCCGGCCAGTTTCCGACAAACTGGTTGGAACCTGTCAGGGCATTAAACAATGTTGTTTTACCGCTGTTCGGGTTACCTGCTAAAGCAATTCTGATTTCAGCCATAATTTCCCCCTTACTTCACTTCTACCATATCGGCATCCGCTTTACGCAATGACAGTTCATATCCCCTGACTGTCACTTCAATCGGATCACCGAGAGGTGCAACTTTACGGACATAGATCTCTACACCTTTTGTAATGCCCATATCCATAATCCTGCGCTTAACTGCGCCTTCGCCATGCAGCTTTACCACAGTGACTGTATCACCGATGGCAACTTCTCTTAATGTCATAAGACTATCTCCCTCCTTAAATCATTATCTTTGCAGCCATTTGTTTTCCTATGGCTACACGAGATTCTTTCACATTCACTATTAAGTTTCCGTTTGTTTCGGAAATGACAGTCACTTTGCCACCCGGTACAAAGCCAAGATCAGCAAGATGCTGTTTTGTTTCGGCATTTCCGCCGATATGCCTGATAATGTTTTCTTCGCCTATTGCAGCAATTGTTAACGGCATCATTTTTACCCCCAACTAAAGTTAGTAAATTCTAACCATATGTTAGTTTAATATAACTAACTATCTATGTCAATTCTTTTCATAAAAAAACATCAGGTATTACTTCCCGATGTTCCATCCCTGGATCTGATCCAGGATCTCATATAATGCAATATATCTTTCTTCGGACATTTCGGCATTTGCCTGAAATTCTATCAACTGCATGTTATTGTCATTTGCCTTCCATTCCGGAAGATCTGAACCATTAGGATTTCCGTACTTGCAGAAATTTGCCCAATATTTTGTCATGATACTTGAAAGCTTTCTGTCCGTATCATCATACAATCTGCTGTCATCCGGTATATTGCCATAACAGTATACCTCTTCCCCGCTGTGCCAGCATCCCAGTCTTCCGTTATCCTTGGAGAAAATATATTCGTATACCGGAATAGCATTCAGGTTTGCCATTCTGTTCCAGCAGTAATGACTGTAGTGGAAATAAACAACCGAATAGATATCCGCCCAGTAAGCTGCTGCTTCCTCATCCGATTGTGCCGGATAGAGTTTTAAAACTTCGTCTGTGTATTCACCGAAATATCTTTGTATTTTGTCTTCGTAATTTTTCAGTGTTGTTTTATCAAACAGAAGAAACGGTCCGCTTTCTTTCAGATTATAGCCGTGTAACAGCTGTTTTTCATTACAGTTTCCTTTGACATAGGATTCGTAAGGAAGCTCTTCCAGCACATACCCGTCTATAGTTATATGATGCTGGGTATACGCTTCATCAACAAGATCCTTTGCATCGATCTTACGAAGATCTTCCATAGAAGAGCAATTGTATTTTTTCAACAGATCTTTTCCGGAGGAAAGCGCATCTTCCAGTAAACGGAAGGAATGCGGCGGCTGTACGGAAGCAACCGAAGAGCTCTCCCCGATCGCCCTTTGAAACAGTCCTTTAGCCAGAGGCGATGTGCATAATGCACTGACACAGGCAGCACCGGCAGATTCACCTGCAAGCGTAACATTATCAGGATCCCCGCCAAAGGAGGCAATATTCTCCTGTACCCATTCCAGTGCCTTAATCTGATCCAGGAGTCCGTAATTACCGGTTGTATGATGGATGGATTCTTCCTGCAGTTCTTCTTCTGCGAGAAATCCGAAAACACCGAGACGATAACCCATATTGACGACGATTACGCCTTCTTTTGCCAACCCTTCGCCAGAGTAATCCGCATACCATGGCTGGCCTGTCTGCAGGGATCCACCATGGATATATACGAGTACCGGCAGATTTGTATCGGTTGTCGAAGGTTTCCAGATATTCAGGTACAGACAATCTTCACTCACCGGTTCCCGGTAATTATCATCTAAAGAAATATGATAATCATGATAGCCGATGATCTGTGCTAAAGAGCTGTAGATCGGAAGATTGACCGGTTGCATTGCCATAGGTGCAAATACATCCGCCTGCAAAACACCCTGCCAGCTTTCTGCATCCTGCGGTTCCTTCCAGCGCAAATCTCCGACAGGAGGTTTTGCATAGGGAATACCTGCATAGACTTCTACCGTATGATCTTTGTTGAAAACACCCTGCAACTGCCCTTGTGAAACGGTAATAATATCGGTATATTGGGGATCTTTTACATTCACAGCTTTCACATTGCGTACAGGCGGCCAGCTGACCATCACCACTATGCCAAAACAGACAGGCAACAATATCCAGCAGAAAACCCTTTTGATCCACGATAAAGAGAAATAGCTTTTATGGAAATAAAGGCACAATCCGCAAACAAGAAGCCACAATATCCATCCCAAAACGGTATTTTTGTTCAATTCAAGAAAGACAAATCCGATCAGGCTGAACAGACAGAACAAAAGATATGCAAGTATCCTCATGCAGCATTACCTGAATCCGAGAAGAAGATATATGTGCTGTTTGGCATGGCGATTTTCGGCTTGTTTCCATTGCATAACAGCGTTCTTGTATCCTCCCATACCTCTTTGCAGATCATCCTGAACAGCGGTTCGGAAGTATCCTCCAAATTGATATTGAGCTCTTTCAGGTACGCTTTTAATTCACTGTAGGTATAGCCCTTTGCGATCGGCTTCCACAATGCACTTAACAAAGCAACAAGATAATCCTCCTGATAATGCATATTGTGATAAAAGAATGACTTCAGTTTCTGATATGCATTGCTCTTGGAGGGATATCCGTTTTCAATCATATCCTTCATCTCACTGTAGGAAGGAAAGGAAATCGGATTCCGTTTCTGAATATATTTGATCTTTTCTTCAAACGGGCTGTCGGCAATTCCGATATCCATCATATAGCGCTCTTTGATCACCACATTACAGTCATGGTTTCTCATCAGATCCGGCAGCATATTCAAAAGAATCTGCTCATCCTTTTCTTCAAAACCCTTTCTCTTTCTGTATAAACGGCAAAGATCCGATACACGGATCACTCCGTATATGACTGTTGAAAGATCAACACAATCCTTTAACCAGGAAATCTTTTTTCTTCTTTCATGAAAGGCTTTTGTATTTATCGCTTCATATGCCTTTCTGACATCTTCGGGAACATGCAGAATCATCTGTTCACCAAAGGCAAAGGCATAATCCATATTACAGATTTTATCTGCACTGCCGTAATTGGCAGGTGCAGGGATAATATCCTTTTTCATTGCCATCTCAAAAAAGGAAATATCATCATCATTTAACACCATCAGTCTTTTTTCCATGATCAAAGGATCACAAAAATCCTTCGCAATGTATTCCAGAGCCTCATCAACAGATAAAGACTCTTTATCGGTTTGTTTGCGGAATGCCTCAACCCATGCCAGATCATGTTTCATTGCCAGACAATCCTTCAGCAGTAATTCCATTTTTTATTCACCCTTTCCATCAATCCATTCCAGTGCTTCCGCAAAAGTACCGTGCGGAATCTGATTCTTTTCAATCTCTTCCGGATGCAGAAGAAATCCGTCGATCAGAAAGACATCAACACCCAGCGTACGGATAATACCGTCTTCCAGACCGTCATTTCCTATCATCAGACATTCTTCCGGATGTACGCCAAGTCTGTCCATGACTTCCTGAAAGTACAGCGGATTCGGCTTGGAGTAATGCCAGTCTTCATAAGTCGTGATGATATCAAAGACATCCTTATCAATTCCTGCCCATCTGACTCTTTCTTCGGTAGCCAAAGAAGGAAAAATCGGATTTGTGGCAAGTGCTACCCTGTATCCTCTGTCCAGACAAGCCCGGATCATCTCATTTGCCTCAGGCCTGAAACCGCAGGAATACTGCAGCTTTGGAAAATCATTCTCATAGAAGTCCTCAAAAACAGGATAATGCTCCATAGATGCTTCTCCGAACACACTTTTGAATACCTGCCAGAATGCTTCTTCATTTGTCTTTGTACCATCATTCATGACCATAGCCTTTGTGCCGGCCCACATCGTTTTAATCAGTTTTTCAGGATCAAAGCCAAGCGGAGCCATTTTTCTTGTTAATGCACCGAAATACGCCTTGATAAATACCGGTTCATCCATCGGCAATAATGTACCGTCCAAATCAAATAATATCATCTTTTTCATGGTTAGCATTATAGCATAATCCTTTCAATCATGTGTCTGATTCGACCGGAGAAAAAAAGAGAACTCAGTCATTGAGTTCTCTGAATTTGATCTGTCCGTCTTTCATCTCATCCACAATGGCAAGACTGACCAGCTTGTAACCTTCATCACGAAGTCTCTGTCCGCCAGGCTGGAACCCCTTTTCGATACAGATGCCGATACCGGCTACTTTTGCCCCTGCCTGTTTTGCGATATCGAGAAGCCCTTCCATTGCCAGTCCGTTGGCCATGAAATCATCGATGATCACAATTGTGTCATTTTCCGAAAGATACTTTCTGGAGAGAGTGATGTCATAATCCCTGTCATATGTATAAGAATGCACTTTGGAAGTATATACATCATTTCCGAGATTATGGCTTTTTGCCTTCTTGGCAAAGACAACCGGCACATTGAATTTTAATGCGGCAATGCAGGCAATGGCAATTCCCGAAGCCTCAATTGTCACAAGTTTCGTCACATGATCATCCTTGAATGCTTCATAAAATGCTTCGCCGATATGTTCCAGCAGGGAAATATCCAGCTGGTGGTTTAAAAAGCTGTCTACTTTGAGAATATCCCCGCCGAGAATATCTCCGTCCTTTAAAATTCTCTGTTCCAGTTCTTTCATCCTTTTGTCTCCTCGTCCAGTTTATAGAGTTTGTTGTATTTGTCTTCTAAATATTCAATATAGTAATTGACGTTAAATGCTTCACCGGTTGCACGCATCATGATCTCATCTGCATCGTATCTGCAGCCGTATTTGTGAATATGTTCTTTCAGCCATGCAACACAAAGATCAAAGCGGTTGTTCCTTAATGCGTCTTCCACATCAATATCTTTTCTCATCTGATGCATGAACTGTGCTGAGAAAGCACTTCCTAATGCATATGTCGGGAAATAGCCGAAACTGCCGTCAGACCAATGCACATCCTGCAGGATGCCATGCGATGCATCAGGCACATCGACACCAAGATATTTCTTATACATTGCATTCCATGTCTGATCCAGTCCTTCGGTGGAAATTGTTCCGTTGAACAATCCCTTTTCAATTTCATAGCGGATCAGGATATGCATCGGATATGTCAGTTCATCCGCTTCGGTACGAACCAGTGAAGGTTTGGATACATTGATTGCTGCGACAAACTGATCAACAGTAACATGCTTTAACTGTTCCGGGAAGTATGTCTGTAAGACAGGATAATTGTATTCCCAGAATGCTTTTGTTCTGCCAAGATAATTTTCACAAAGTCTTGATTGAGATTCATGCATGCCGCTGGAGATTCCTTCAGAAAGAATCATGCCGTCATATTTGTCATCAACATCATGTTCATAGGTTGCATGACCTACTTCATGAATTGTGGAAAGAATTGCGGAAGCAACATTGTTTTCCAGATACTTTGTTGTTGTACGGCAGTCATTCTCACATGTCCAGGAAGTAAACGGATGTTCCGTCTCATTCTGGTATCCCCATTCTTTATCAAAGTGCAGATAGGCAAGAATCTGATCCATGAATTTCTTCTGTTCTTCGACAGGATAAGAACGGTACAGGAAACTGTCATCAATCTGTTCCGCTTTGACCACCTTCTGAATCAACGGTACAAGTCTTTCTTTTAATGCGTCAAAGAAGACATCGTATTTCTCCTGGTTCATGCCGGGTTCAAAATCATCCAGCATCTGATCATATAACGGCATATCGCAATCACGATATCCGTAGAACTTCTTCTGGGTTTCTATAACCTTCTTTAAATACGGTTCAAAGATTGTATAGTCATTTTTGGTTTTGGCTTCAAGCCATGCATCGTAAGACTGGTTCATCAGCTCTCTTGCTTCAACAAACTCGTCTTTCGGAATACACATGGTCTTCATCGTATTCTGATAATACAAGGTAATGGCTCTTCTGTCATCCCCGTCAATGCTTTCATCATCTTTCAGTTCTTTCAGAATCTGAATCATCTCCGGGTCTGTTTCCAAGGTAAACAACTCCCCTGCCAGAAATGCTGTTCTCTTATCACGATATTCGCTGCCTCCTGCCGGTGCTACTGTCAGCTTGTCGA
>JAFYCG010000335.1 GCA_017539825.1 Solobacterium sp.
AGAAGAAAAGAAGCCTGTAAAGGTGACCTGGTCCTATACCAATTTTGAGGACCCAGAACTGTACAGACTTGCGCAGGATATGCGCAATACGGACCCGAAAGATGTCCTGGCATGTGACAAGGAAGAAAACCTCAAGAACAATCTGTGCTGTGATGTGCAGGTCAGAGGTGCATATCCGGTATGGGCAAGAAAGTATCTGACAGATATGGGTGTTGATCCGTTCTTCATGGACAATGAAGAAGATGCAAAGATCATCAAGGAAGGAACAGTAGATTTCCATACCTTCTCCTACTACATGTCCAACTGTATCACAACCCATTCCGGTGCCGAAACAACAGCCGGCAACATGACACACGGCGGAAAGAACCCGTATCTTAAAGCTTCCGACTGGGGCTGGCAGATTGATCCGGACGGACTGGAACATACACTTGAAACACTGGCTGACAGATATCCGGGAATCCCGCTCATGGTTGTCGAAAACGGCTTTGGCGCATTTGATAAGGTTGAAGAAGACGGATCCATCCATGATGATTACAGAATTTCCTACTTCAAGGGACATATTGAATCCATGAAGAAAGCATGTGAAAACGGTGTACCGCTCATCGGTTACACAACATGGGGACCGATTGATCTTGTTTCCGCAGGAACAGGACAGTATGCAAAACGTTATGGATTCATCTATGTTGACAGACATGATGACGGAACAGGCGACTTCTCCAGAAGCAAGAAAGACTCCTTCTTCTGGTACAAGAAAGTCTGCGAATCCAATGGCGAAGTGCTCGAATAAAAATCATTTCACAAACAACACAAAAGGACAGGCAAATCAGCCTGTCCTTTTAAAAACCCCCTTCTCAGGGAGTCAGTTCAAACCATGTTCCTTACGTAAAGGTTTAATCCTTGATAATACAAGTTTGGCAGTAAATCCGGTAATTACACCCATCGGAATGGATCCTGCTAACAGATACGGCAATATTGCCGCAACTCTAGGCTGCATGTAGAACATGCATACCACGATGACCTGT
Organism: Solobacterium sp.; assembly: GCA_017539825.1. Classification (GTDB taxonomy): domain Bacteria; phylum Bacillota_I; class Bacilli_A; order Erysipelotrichales; family Erysipelotrichaceae; genus Bulleidia. The sequence goes on from JAFYCG010000335.1 coordinate 1,023, forward strand.
CCGACGGAATGCGCAATGGAGCAGAGAATCGATGTAAACATCAGTGAGCTCTTCATCTTGTCCAGAAGAATCAATACGACAGATGATAAAACCACTCCGCCCAAAGAAATCCAGAATGTACTTCCGAAGATCAGTCCTCTCATGAGATTTGCGATGACAACTCTCATAGCATTGACAATAATCATTTCCTTTACACCGAGGATTTTGATCGTGACAAGGGCAACAATATTAGCCAGACCGATACGAACCATAAAGAAGATCGGGCCGATATATATGGATTCGATGATGCTCAACACAATAGCCATTGCACTGAACAGGGCAAGATATACAAAATGTCTTGTTTTAGAGATGTTCATTCCTCAACTCCCGGATAAATGATTATACCGTTTGGAATACATGTAATCGGCATGATGTCATCAAGTCCCATCCAGCCCATCTGTGCACAGATATGATTCGGGCATTTTTCGTTAATCACATGCCATTTGCCATCCTTTACCTCAACTTCCAATCCTCCATAATCACCGTCCACCTGATATACAGCATCCACATTTGGATCAAATTGCTGAATGACCTGGTTATGGTAGATGATGGAAACAGGATTTTCAATCGGCTTTTCTTTTTTCAAATTCATCATCACAATAGCTATAACGGATACAGCCGCAAGCACAAGGATGATCATCCATTCTTTCTTTTTCATAGCCCATTGATTATAGCACAATGCGTCAAGCCTGTACCAGTTTTGTCAGATCTTTTGCCCATTTGTAAGTTTTTACCCTTCTCATGCCAAAGACAAGACGGACAAGCTGTTCCAATTGTGTAATCAGTAATACGAGGGCGATATTGTCGAGATGGAATAAGTGCACACAAAGGAATGCCGCAGGTAATCCGACTGCCCATTCAAGACCTGAATCGAGAAACTGTATGACTTTTGCATCCCCTCCTGCACGCAGAATACAGAAGATCATGAAGTTGTATAAGCGCATGGATGCCTTGACCGCAAACACATAGACAATACTGATTGCGAGTTTTTCAATATTCGGATCCAGCCGGAATAAAGAAACCATCGGCTTTGCGAAAATGATCAGAAAGCTGACGAGACAAACGGATAATACCGTTGCCAGACCGATATGATAATCGCACTCCTCTTTTGCCTGTTCAATATTTCCCCGGCCTAGTTCGCTTCCTAAAAGAATCTGTACGGATGAACCATAACCGTAAATCACGAATGTCATCAGGTTGAAGATCTGATTGCCTGCATAATATGCATCCATCTGTTCTTTCCCCAATACACCGAAAGCTTTGATAAACAATGTCTGACCGACACCGAATGTAGATTCATTGATAATCAGCGGCAGTATTCTTTCAAAGATCGGTTTGACAAATGATTTTTCCAAGGCAAACATTTCGGAAAGAGGTCCGATAAATGCCTGTTTTGTATAAACGGCGTGTGACAGTAAAGTCAAAGCGCTGATTGCCTGCGCAAGAACAGTTCCCAGTGCCGCTCCTTCCACACCCATTTCCGGAAAGATCCAGATGCCATAGATTAACAGCCAGTTGAATAAGACATTGCATAAGCCGCTGAAGACGGATATACGCAAAGCTACTTTCGGCTGTTGTGTGCTTCTGTACATATTACTGAAGGCAAAAGAGAATGCTCCTAACACCAAGCTCCATTTTGAAATATTCAGATATTTTAATCCATAGGAGACAATTGTCGGATCATTCATATAGAAGCTGAGAATCTGCCTGCCGAAAAAAGTCGCCAGAAGAACCCACATGCATGCATTGGATAATACCAGAACCAGGCTTAAACCGAGACATCTCTTCAGATTTCTTTCATCCTTAGCCCCATAGAACTGTGAGGCAAACATACCGACCCCGCCGATACAGCCATAGGAAATCATACTGGAAAGAATATCAATCTGTGAAGCCGTGCCAACTGCAGAAACCATGCCGATCCAGGAAACCATGAGGGTATCCACCATGGACATGCATGATTGCAAGGCATTCTGTAACGCTAAAGGAACTGCGATATGCGCAGTTCTCTTATAAAAATCTTTTGTGCCAAAATACTTGTTCTGATTCATTTCCTGTCAAATTTCTTTCTTCTTTCGGTAGACTGTAAAAGCTTTTCTTTCATACCTTCTTCATCTTCTGTCTCAATCATCTGTTTAAAGGATTCCATCTCATGAATGAATCCGTCAATTTCTTTGACCAGATAATCCTTATTCAGAATAAACAGTTGCGGCCAGAGCTTTTCGTTGATGTTGGCAATTCTGGTGAGATCTCTGAAACTGTCTCCTGTCAATGACACAAGATGTTCATTATCACTCATATTCATTAATGATACGGCAATCACATGTGTTAACTGTGAAAGATACCCGATCATTTCATCATGCTCTTCTGCAGTCAAGACAGAAATTCTCTGGAACTTTAATGCATGTGCAATATCTTCCGCAAGATCAATTGCCTTCTTTGTATTGTGCTCTGTCGGAACAATGATGAAATTGGCATCATGAAACCGGTGGGCATCTGCGTATTGTATGCCGCGGAATTCTCTTCCTGCCATCGGATGACAGGCGATAAATTCAACGGTTTCGGGGATGTTTGCATTTACGACATCAATGATCTGTCTTTTCACGCCTGTCACATCCGTAATGATGCTTCCTGCTTTTAAAAGACATCCGTTTGCCTGAATCCATTCCTTCAAAACCAATGGATAGAGTGTGGAAATCACAACATCACTTTCTTTCAGCAGGGAAACATCTGTGGATCCTTTTTTGATCCATCCCTGTTGCAAGGCATATTGCACGGCATTTTCATCTGTATCTATGCCATTCACCGTATACCCTGCTTCATAGAATCCCTGTGCATAGCTTCCGCCCAGAAGTCCTAGTCCGACAATTGTGATCTGCAGGTTTTTATCTAACATATATCTGCTCCCGTTTTCAGAAGATCCTCAAAAAAACCGGGATAGCTTTTTTGAATTGCTTCCGTGCCTTCTATCTTAACATATGCGGGACTGATTGTGGCTAATATGCTCAAAGCCATGACGATTCGATGGTCATTGTGTCCTGCGAGAATACAATGTTGTGGAAATATAATTCCTCCCTGAATATATGCATTCTCTTCATCTGTATGTATCTTACAGCCAAGTTTCCTTAATTCCTCTTCCATAACAGCTGCACGGTCACTCTCTTTGATACGCAATCTCTGTATATTGTGAATCACGCTTTGTCCCGGACATATTGCTGCCAAGGCAAAAAGAATCGGGCCAAGATCCGGACAGTTTGCAAGATCTGCTTCAAAAGCTTTCGGCATTCCGCCAAGGAAACGGTATCCCTTTTCGATTTCTTCATATTTCCCACCGGCTTTTTCAAGGATATCTAAAATGACATGATCTCCCTGTAAGGAATCATGATTCATGTTTTTGACAATCACTTCCTGATTATGCATCAGGGAGTATGCCGCAAAGAATGCCATCTGGGAATCATCTCCTTCAACTGTTACATTTATAGGCTTGTATTTCTGCTTGCCGGAAATATACAGATGCATACTTTCTTTTCTGACAGAAATGCCACAGTCTTTTAATGCGGCAATTGTCAGATCTACATATGATTTTGATTCGTATGGAGGAAGGATTTCAATTTCACTGTCTTCCTTCAACAAAGGCAGCACAAATAACAGTCCGCTGATAAATTGAGAAGAGATATTCCCGGGAATCTGAAATTTACCGGGTTTTATGGGTCCCCTTGCGAGAATGCTGTTTTCATCTTTTTGAAACAGGAGATTCTGTTTGGCAAAGATTTCTTCATAAACAGATTGAGGCCGTTGCATGAGTCTTCCATGCCCGATAAAACGAACAGGTTGTTCAGCGGACGCAAATAAAGGAATCAGAAAGCGCAAAGTGCTTCCTGACTCCCCGCAATCCACATCCTGCATTACAGGTTCTGCTTTGTCTGTTCCATGGACAATTAACGTATCTCCTTCTCTTTCAAAACGGGTTCCCCATATCTCCATCGCATGAATTGTTGCTTCAATATCCATGCTTGTATGAATATGATGAAGATATGATGTACCATCTGCAAGAGAGGCACAGATGATTGCCCTGTGACAAAGAGATTTACTGGAAGGGATATATATGTTTTTTTGTATTGGTTTTCCCTGTCGGATGTTTTTAAACATTAAAGCTCTCTTCCTACGGCTTTTGCGACAAGCCTTGCTTTTTCGATCAGCTGCTGGAAACGGTCCGGTTTCAAAGACTGTGCACCATCACTCCAGGCAGAAGCCGGATGATCATGTACCTCAACAATCAATCCATCCGCACCTGCAGCTATAGCCGCAAGAGATACTGCTTCTACAAGTTTGTAATCTCCTGTTGCGTGAGACGGATCGATAATAATCGGCAGGTGTGTCTTTTCCTTGATAATCGGAACGACTGCAAGATCCAGCGTGTTTCTAGTATATGTTTCAAATGTGCGAATGCCTCTTTCACAGAAGATGACATTCGGATTGCCTGAGGCCATGATGTATTCTGCAGACATGATCCAGTCTTCTATTGTAGCACTCATTCCTCTTTTTAACAGAATCGGCTTGGAAATATGCCCGCATGCCTTCAACAGATCAAAATTCTGCATGTTTCTTGCACCGATCTGTACAAGATCAACGTTTTCTTCAAACTCATCGATTTTATCCGCACTCATTAATTCACTGACAATCGGCATTTTTGTCTGTTTGCGTGCCTCCACCATATCCAGAATGCCTTCATAGCCAAGTCCCTGAAAGGAATACGGAGAAGTACGCGGTTTATAAGCACCGCCTCTTAACATGTCTGCACCGCATTCTTTAACTTCCTGTGCGATACGGCAGATCTGTTCCTCTCCTTCAACCGAACACGGACCTCCGATGATGACCACTTTCTGTCCCGCACCGACTTTGATTCCTCCTACATCGACAATCGTATCTTCCGGATGGAACATCCTGTTTGCCAGCTTGTAAGGAGCGGCAACTCTCTGTACATTTTCCACCCATTCATTTGCCAAAATATCTCTTTCCGAAAGATGGCTCGTATCACCGACAAGTCCGAATACGTTGTAGTTTTCACCCTGAATCATGTTGACATTCAGGCCTTTGTCTGTAAAATACTGATGCAGTTTGTCTACTTCTTTCTGTGGAGCTTCTTTTTTCAATGTAATAATCATATTGCTTCTCCTGTTTTTTCCATGATTTCACACAACGTATCCCGGATATCTCCGGTATTGTCTATGCAGATATCTGCATATTTTGCATATAATGGTATTCTTTCATCGTACATCTTTTTGATGGAATCTTTTGTCTTGCTTAACGGACGGGAATCTGTAGGGAACAACTGATGCAGATCCCTCTGAATCCATGCGATAATACCGTTTTCAGACAGATAGCGCATGTTTTCTTCTCTCTTGATGACACCGCCTCCGCATGAAATGATACATGCATGTCCTTCTCTTAACGATTCGGCAATCCTGCTTTCCAGATTCCGGAAGTACTCTTCTCCTTTTTTTTCAAAACAGTCTCTGATGGAAGTGCCGAGGAGATAGGAAGCTTCATCATCCATTTCAATCACTTCCTTTTCCAGCTTTTCTCCAAGAAGCGTAGAGACAGTTGTTTTGCCGGAAGTCGGCATGCCGATCAGTACGATGTTTCTTTTCTGTTTGTACAATTCATTCATGCAGGAAGCAATCAGGGATGGATCAGGCCATTCTCCCGTAAAATAATAATCTGCCGCATACGCCTGTCTTACCAGCATTTCAAATCCGCCGCAGTATTTTAATCCGAGCATCTTTGCGGTAAACTGCAGTCTTGTCCGAAGCGGATTGGCAATGATATCAACTACACTTTCCAGATTCGAAAAAGCATTGAGATCAACCGGCATCTCATCATTTCGGGGATACATACCTACCGGTGTTGTATTGATTAAAACCGTATACGCAGATTGTTTTTCATACATCTCTTCATACGTGATGCAGCCTTCTTTTTTTGTCCTGCTGACAATTTCATATGTTCCGCCCATCTTTACGACAGCTGCCCTGCACGCTCTGGAAGCTCCCCCGCTGCCCAGTATCGCAACATGCCTGTTTTTTATTGTGATATCATTGGCTTTCAGCATGCCGATCAGGCCTTCATAGTCTGTATTGTAACCATACAGCTTCCCGTCTCTGTTGACGATCGTATTGACTGCACCGATCTGTTTTGCGGCAGGATCGATTTCATCCAGATATGCCATGACTGTCTGTTTGTACGGGATGGTCACATTGATGCCGTCAAAATCCTTCTTTGCAAAGAACTCATCCAGTTCTTCTTCCTGCAAAGGCCATAGCTGATAGTCTGCACCAATCAGATATTTATGAATCTGCGGTGACCAGCTGTGTCCGAGAGGATAGCCGATTAAACCCAGTTTTAATTTTCCTGAAACCATAAGCTTCCGTGCCTTTCCATCAGCTGATCCATTAACACAAGTGCTGTTACAGAATCCAAAACCACTCTTGCCCGATGAATGATCGCCGGATCATGTCTGCCCTGTATCACCAGTTCTGTCTCTTCCATCGTTTCAAGATTCACAGATTCCTGTGATTGTGAAATAGACGGAGTCGGTTTGATCACGGTCTGAAACAGGATCGGCATTCCATTGGAAATACCGCCGTTTATACCGCCGTTATTGTTGGTTTTTGTGATGACTTTCCCCTCTTCAATTCCAAACGGATCATTTGCCTCTGAGCCATACATTTGTGCAAATCCAAACCCTGCCCCGAATGAAATGCCTTTGACAGCCGGAATGGAAAATACGCCATGGGCAATCCTGCTTTCAAGGGAATCAAAGAAAGGTTCTCCGATCCCTGCTTCAAGACCGATAACGACAGTCTCCAGTATTCCGCCTACGGAATCATTTTTGATTCGTGCATCTTCGATTTCATGGATCATTTTTTCTTCTGCATCAGGATTAAGCACAGGGAAGTTTTTCTCATTCAGCAGTCTGATTTCTTCTTCTTTGTTCTGAAAGGAATCATCCTTGATACCATGCAGATTCTGAATATGCGTACCGATCCAAATACCCTTGTTTTCCAGAGCCTGCATACATATGGCTCCGGCAACAACCAGAGGAGCAGTCAGCCTGCCGCTGAAATGTCCGCCACCGGATGCATCTTCAAATCCGTTGTATTTTATATGACCTGTATAATCCGCATGAGATGGTCTTGGAATGAGAGAGATATTGTCATAATCTTTCCGGTTAACATTGTTGTTGGGGATTATGAATGCTACAGGTGTACCTTCGGTATATCCGTTTCTGATGCCGGACAGAAACTGCGGTACATCCTCTTCTCTTCGGCTTGTGGAGATGGAACCGGATGCTTTTCTTTTCTGCATCTGTTTTAAAATATATGTCTCATCAACAGGAATGCCTGCAGGCAATCCATCGATCACTGCACCGATTGCAGGACCGTGTGATTCTCCAAACAGCGTAATTGTGATATTCTTTCCGAAAACATTGCTCATTTTCTGATCATCCTTTCCATTTCATCCATTGTGATATCTTTCAGATATCCTTTGCCGATTTCATCGACCTGCACAATCGTAATCCGATCATGATCTGCTTTTTTATCCGCCTTCATCAGTTCGATGACTGCATCTGCATCATATGTGCATTCTGAGGGAAGCTGCAACCTTTCCAGCACTTTTTCCAATCTTTCTTTTAAAGCTTCATTTGTCATGATGGACATCATACCCATCGCAACACACTCTCCATGATAATAGCCGTCCATGCCATGATAGGATTCATACGCATGACCGATTGTATGTCCGAAGTTCAGGAGTTTTCTTTCACCGGACTCTCTTTCATCATTTTCAACAACTTCCTTTTTGATCAGAAGGCATTTTTCAATGATCTCTTCGAGATGATCCATATAATCCTCTTTTTCAAATAATGCAAACAAAGCCGGATCTTTGATTAATCCCTCCTTCACTGCTTCTGCCAAACCGTTATGGAAATGTCTTGGCGTAAGCGTGGATAATGTATCTACATCTACCAGTACCATATCCGGCTGCCAGAAAGCCCCGACATTATTTTTCCTTCCATGAAAGTCTATTGCTGTCTTGCCGCCAATGGATGAATCGATCTGGGAAAGTGTCGTTGTGGGAATGTTGATATACGGAATACCTCTCATATAGATGGATGCAGCAAAACCGCCCATATCACCTGTAACACCCCCGCCAAGAGCAATCAGTGTATCTTTCCTTGAAACATGGTGATCCGACATTGCGGCAAGAATTTCCTGTAATGTATCAAAATTCTTGGATGCTTCCCCGCCATGGAATACATGCATATATGCATCAGGATATTGTTCCTGCAGAACTTTACGCCACTTTTCAGGAACACCGTCTTCACTTAACAGAAAGACATGTCCGCATCTTCCGATATATTCTTTTGCGTGATACAGAATCCCTCTTTCCATGTAAATCGGGTAGGATTTTGTAGTTGTGTTTACATTGATCTGCATCTTTCTTTCCTCCGAAAATAAAAACCATGCGGCATTATCGCATGGTCTCTTTTTTCTATCCATTTAGATAATGCCTGAATCAAGATGAAACGGGCAATTATCCAATAACTGCCCTGACTATCTAAAGATAAAGTAAAAATATGTATCTGTATAAATCTTCATCATTTTTTTCTTTCTATGCGTAGTATTCTACTATGCATGCATTCTGAACACAAGTGTTTTTTTCATAATTTTCAAAATAATGAAAATTTTTCATTCGTTTTTAAAACAATTAAGACTGAAAGCTTTTGTTTCTGCACTTCCGACTTATCAGTTTCTTTTTTCAATGATTTCATCATGACAACAATTACCGTCTGACAAATCGGAATGCCTGATGAATTTCACATGCCTCGACAGGTTTTCATACGCTGTCGTATCCGTCATACAGAAGATTTTGCACAGGCTTCGGATTCCGTATGTTTCAAACATTTCGGTATAGATGCATTTTGTAATATTATATTCAATCTTTCCATCGGAAACATTGAAATACTCATATGTAAGACTGCCGTCTTTTTCACGCTTTTCATGATCGGATATATTCCATTTTTCAGCAATCTTATAGCTGCCCGGAAGCCTGTCAATGATCCGGATCAGTCTTCTGAAGAACTCTCTTCTTCTGCTGAAACCTTTGTTGATAGTATCGATGATCTGTTGATCTGTCAGATTATATTTTTTCAATTCCAGACACATGGCAATCACCGCATAAATATGTGGTGTATTTGTGGAGGGATAGATGTTGTGTTTTTTGAAGTTTTCAGAATGATACATCTCTTCCAGACGTTTTTCATACACGGAAATATTTTGCTTTGTGTCATCCAGTCCGGCTTCTTTCAATACCTTTTGAAAGATTTTCCCGTACTTAATAATTGTCTTTTCCATTGTATCTTTCCGCTTCTTTGTAACAGCCCAGAATTTTCATTTCTACACAATGCAGATCCAGTTCATGCAGGATCTGTTTCATTTCCCTGTCTTTCGTATTGCCATAGAAATCAATATAAAAAAGATATTCAAACACCCTTCCCGGGATCGGTCTGGATTCGAGTTTGACAATGTTTATTCCGTTTTTGGACAGAATGCCAAGCGTATTGTATAAGGCACCGGGTCTGTGTTTTAAAACCATCATCGTAGAGATTTTATCAGCCGCAGGATCCTGTTCCTCTTTAGCGGTTATTACAAGGAATCTCGTCATGTTCAGATTGGAATCCTGCACTTGTTCAAGGAGTGATTCCATCTGATAATACTCCCTTGCGCGATAGCTTCCCAAAGCTGCTTTAGCATGATCATTGCATTCTTTGATATATTCAACGGATTTTGCGGTATCCTGAAACGGAACCTGCTTTATGTTTTCGTGTTCGGCAAAGAAATTCGTACATTGGGACAGAGCTTCCGGATGGCTGTAAACTTCCTTGATTTCTTCTATTTTTGTACCCGGTACAACAATCAGGTCTTCATGAATCGGCACATTGATCTCGCCAACCGCATGGATATTGTAATGTTGAAACAGGTCATAACATCTTGCGATGATACCGGTGGTAGTATTTTCAACAGGCACTACCGCATAATCCAGTTCTCCGCTTTCTACGTCTTTCATGATTGCACGGAAATTCTTATACCCTTTGTTTTCCGGATTTTTACCTGCAAAATAACGAAGAGCTGCGATTTCGCTGAAGGTTCCATGATTTCCCTGATAGCCAACTTTCATAACGTATATCCCCTTTTTTGTGTATAATTCTAATATGTCAAAAAGGAATCTTCAACGCAAATACTTTATCAATATCATCATCGGCTGTTTTGTGATACCTATTGTCCTGTTTCTTCCGAAGTACTTCATCGGTTTTGAAGAGTACAACTTTACGGGATTGTTGACGGAACAGAAATACGCTTTTGTTTTTCATTTTCTTTCTGTCATTTTGTTGGTGTGGTTACATCAGATGATAATATTTCACCTTCCGCAAAAAAAGAAGGAAATCCGCATTTCCTCCCTGTTGATTCTTTTTGCGTTGTTTTTTCCTTATGCCAAAGATAACCAGATTATTTCCACGATCCATATCATGTCCGCATATGCAGCATTCATCTTTTTTAACATGCTCTTCTTTCAGATTCTGTTCATGCACAGAAATTATATGCAGATTTACCTTTGCGTATTAGCTTTTGTGTTCATGCACAGTTTTGTTCATGGCGCGGTTACCGGTGTTTCCGAAGTCGCATGGGCAAGCGGTGTCAGCATCATTATCTCATTAATCAGATGATGATCCCCTCCAGATGATCGCATTCATGCTGGATGATCTGAGCAATATATCCCGTATACTCCTGTGTATGCACCTTAAACAAAGTGTCCTGATACTGCACTTTGATTTTTTTATATCGCTTTGTTTTTCTGACACCCTGTAAGGACAAACAGCCTTCCTCGGTTTCAAACTCTCCTTCTTTTTTCAGGATTTTCGGATTGATCATGACCATGTCCATAAACCCGAAAGAGACAATGATCATATTCTTTTTATACCCGATCATGTTAGCAGCCATGCCTACACAACGATCCCTGTTTGCGGCCAGTGTATCCTGCAGATCTTTAGCTATATACAGATTTTCCTTTGTGGCAGGCATGGACTTCCCTTTTAAAAACATGACGTCCGTGACAATCTTTCGAATCATACTTCCTCCAGCTGATCGTATTTTTTATTGCTTCCCCTGGCTTTTTCAACCGGATACTTCTTCTCGTTTTTTTCCATTTTCATGTTGACGATTTCATCTTCATCCAGCTGTAGCTTATCCAGCATATTTCTGCAATATACCAGAACATCTGCCAGTTCTTCTTTTACATGCTGAAGATCATAATCCGTATCACTCCATTGGAAACATTCCAGCAGTTCGTTGGCTTCTATGGATATGGATTTTGCCAAATTGGCAGCAGTATGAAATTTATCCCAATCTCTGTCTTCCGTGAATTTTCGTATTCTTTCAATGGTTCCCTGATTCATTGCTTTTCCTCTCTTTTACCGGGTAATCATACCATTAATCGAAACAGCAGTGAATCCCTATTCCTCTCCGAGAACAATCAGTTTATCAGAACCTTTAATCTCAATGTTTGCATCTAACGGAGGATTAAACTGGTACGTATTATCCGATTTCATATAGCCAAGAAAAATATACCCAAGCGCATATAATCTCTGCCGTATTTCGCAAACGGAATAAAAGCCTGTCAGACTCATATTCTTCGGAGATTTCATATAAATCTCATTGCCCTCATTAGAAAGAATTTCGCGAAAGGCTTCAATCAAAGCAGGGCTTTCTGCCAGTTGTGCCAGAAACAGTGAACCCATATTTGATGCTACCACAAAATCTGTATGATCATCATCGGTCACAAGATTCTGATTTTTTTCTCTTCTCATTTCTGCAGTGATATTGAAACGAAGATGATATTTCATTCTCAGCTCACGAAGATTCAGAAGAAGGAATGTTGTATCCATATCTGCATCATCTTCCTCTTTGTCATAATCGCTGAGAACAATGATATGTTCAATATTTCTTGCCAGATGAAGTAGTTCCATTTCATCCCTTGTATTCCCTTGAGAAAGTGTCAGAATAATCTGTCTGCTTTCACAGATCTTTCTGATTTTTTCCGTTTGTGAATCATCGTAATTCACCAGAATAACTTCCCTTACATTTTCCGGAAGTTCTTGCAGAACCGTCTTCAAAGAACTGTTCTGTCCGAAAACAAGTATCTTTGTATCTTTTTCCGCATCAACCTTTTTGGACTGATAGATTCTGCTTTGATGTTCTTCTGCCGATGTCAATATTGCAGAATCCTTTTCTTCGGCAAATACAAGCAATTTATCTGTTGCTTTAATCACTTCTTCCGGATCAGGACGAATGATAATATTATGCTCCCGGTAAATGCCGATTGGAATTGCACAATTCACCCTGCTCATTAATTCAATAAATGACAAGCCTTCTTTTCCCTGCAGATCGATCAGATATAATTCCGAGCCTTCAAAGTTGAAGATTTCCCTGAACACTTCAGACAATCCGGTTTGCGTACAGGAATGCGCAATAATCTTTGCCAGTGTCTCATTTGTCTGTAATGTAATGACATTATGTTTTCGTGCCATCATCGGCGGGAAGCGTTTTTCTTCTTTTGAAATAATCGCATTAACCCGGATTTTTCTTTTCACCACGTTCTGTATAATTGCGGAAACCGCAAGAAGTGTTTTGATTGTACTATTATCGTCTGTCGGACTGATGATCATAGTATGGCATGTCTGAGGTGATAGTTTTTCAATAGAAACAGGATCGAACATATCGATTGTCCTGCATATGATCTTAACATTTTTTGGTTTTTCAATATTATCGAGTATATATTGCTCGATTTCATCTCTGTCCAATTCCCCTCCAATGACAATTGTACAAGGACGTTTGCCTGATGCCAGAATCAGTTGCCTGATTAATGTGTATTCGCCAGGATAAAATCCCAGAACAATGATGTGCCCCTCCTCAATGATCGGTGAATTGCCTTTGCGCAGATTCATGATTTTTTCTTCCATAGCGCTTGTAATAATGCCGATTAAGACACTTGTAACAAGCAGACCAATAAAAGCTGCAAAAGCAAGAATCACCAGATAGCCAAGCGACATTTCACTGTCATAGTCAGGCATCCATGCATTAATGATGGTAGCCAGGCTTTGCCATATGACACCGACAGCACCGGTTTCCCCGTTTAGCTTAAAAATCAGAATAATACCTGTCAAAAAAAGGATAACCAGAATGGTAAAAATAAGAAGAATGCGTATCAGTTCAATGCTCCCCTTTGACATGCGATTATCAAACCAATAGCGAAAACGGTCTTTGAAAGATGGCTTATTCATACTAATACTCCTGTATTTCTTTTATATTATATTCTATACATGCATGCAATAACCAATATGACATCTGTAAAAAATCCACTATTAGTCATATGTACAGTATCTCCTATGATAAAAAGATGAATATAAATTGAAATAATTGATTGTCTCTTATATCTTTTCCGTATATAATTCATTATACATCTTCCCTTCTTTTCAGAAGCGGCACAAAAAAAAGAAGGGATTTTTATGACTAATCTGATAAATGAAAAAACTTTTGATGACATATCAATGAATATACTTCTGAACTGTTCCCAGATTTTGAACGAACAGGAAATCAATACAAGACTGGGCAATATCATTCGCGGAAAGACAGGAACACTTCATCGTTTCCTATCCGATACAAATCATTACGGATTGATGATTGACTGTTACCAGGAAGCAGATGATGATTCTATAAAACTCTGTATCCGTTATAAGAAGGATATTGTTAAGACATGGAATAAAGCAGATAAAATGTCATCCACTGAAGCCACAGCATTATTTCAATCACTGTATAATGACAAGTCGAAAAGCAGAAAATTCATATTCTTCAGAAGATAAAAAAAATGGGATACCTGCCGTTATCCCATTTTTTATTTCCAATTAAACCTCAAAGTATTTTCTGCGGTCCGGATTCAGATTGTCACAGTAGTAACGAACTGTCAGATCTGCTGAAACTTTGTTTTCTTCACTTGGCTCATTGATGAAGCCGTCACCTTCGAGCATGCAGTTCAGAATAGCATTGCATACTGTTTCGAGGTTATCGACACCAGCTTCAACTTCTGTCAGAAGGTCATTTGCATTGACTTCGATATAGAGCCAATCCATTCCGTGTGCTTCGCCCTTCTTCCAGTTGATGATGTCTTCGTAATCTTTGACACTCTTCTTAACAACTTCAGGCTTAGCTTCCTTCTTTGTTGTTTTCTTAGCAGTAGTTTTCTTAGCAGCAGGTTTCTTTTCTGCTGTCTTCTTTGCAGCTGTTGCTTTCTTGGCAGGTGCCTTCTTTTCAGCAGTGTCCTTTGTTTCAGCTTTCTTAGCAGCAGTCTTCTTTGTAGCTGCTTTCTTTGTGGAAGTCTTCTTTTCAACTTCTTTTACTTCTTCAACGACTTCCTCTTTCTTCTTTCTTGGCATAAATTAAACCTCCCTCTGGAAAATTGCCAAAACCATTATAGCATGTTTCACAAAATTATCACTTTTTTTTAGTAATTTCTTTCAATGCGTGATAATATATGAAGAGAAAGAAGATTAATGTATGATCATAGATAGTTTAGGCATGAAAGCAATTGAAAAGAAAAGCGGTTTATCCATGGATCAGCTGATGGAAAATGCCGGAAAAGCAATTGCCGAAGAAATCAAAAAAGAAACGTCTGAAAAAGACAATATCTTGATCTTGTGCGGAAAAGGAAATAATGGCGGTGATGGAATTGTTGTATGCCGCCTCCTTGATAGAGAAAACTGCAATATACTATTTGTGGACGGAGAGCCTAAATCAGAAGAAGCACTCCATGCATATTCACTCCTGGACAAAAAACATGTCTTGAAACCATCAAGGATAAAAAGTGCTATCAGAAAAGCCAGTGTCATCGTTGATGCTATTTACGGATTCGGTTTCCACGGATCTTTAAAAAAGGAAATCAGGAATATATCAGATCTTGTCAATGAATCTAAAGCACGCGTATTTTCAATTGACATAAACAGCGGTGCAGAAGCAGATTCAGGACATGTGGACAAGGATACAATCCATTCGGATATTACCTTTGCACTGGATTGTTTCAAACCGTTTCACATGATGAATAAAGAACACGGATTGTGTAAAGAAATACGATTACTGGATTTAAATCTTCCCCATCCGGAAACATCCTTGTATCAGGAGATGAATGAAGAAATTTTCTTTTCTTCCTTCCCGAAGAAAAAGACAACTGCCTACAAAAATTCCAACGGAAAAACAATGATTGTCGGTGGCAGTTACGGCATGGCCGGTGCATTGAGTCTGAATATCATCGGTGCAAAAACCGTTGGTGCATCTTACATTGATGTGGTATTGGATGAATCCATTTATCCGATTGTCGCTTCGCACCATATCACACCTGTATTCCATCCGGTCCGCAAAGACAATCTGGAACAGGTTGCCCTTCCACTTGTCCGTAATGCCCGTGCAATTGCCTGTGGCAGCGGCATGACGAATATGGAATACAAGCAGGAATGCATGGATCTGGTATTGCAGAATGCCAAAAGCCCGGTCGTTCTGGATGCGGAAAGCCTGCGCATGATGCGCTATAATACATACCTTTTCCGCTTCATTAAAGCACCGGTTATCCTGACACCGCATATCGGTGAATTCGCCTATCTCATCAACAAGCCGGTTGAAGAAGTCATGGACCGCAAGATCGAATACGCTCTTGCATTCTCCAAAGAGAATAAAGTCATTCTCGTCCTAAAAGGTCCTAACACGATTGTCACTTCTCCGACAGGAGATTGTTACATCAACCAGAGCGGAAACCAGGCTCTTGGACAGGCGGGAAGCGGTGATCTGCTGACAGGCATAATAACCGGTATCCTCACCATGACAAGAGATACATACAAAGCTGTATGCATGGGTGTATGGCTGCATGGAAAAATTGCAGATCTCGGCATTGAAGACCAATCCATACAATGTTTTGATCTTGAATCCTTTCCCGGGATCATGGACAGATTATTTAAAAAACATGGCTTCTAAAAGCCATGTTTTACTTTACAGAATTGTAAACAGTCCCGGTAAGACATCCACCATCAGAATGCCGACACAATAGGCAGCAAGATTACTGAAGAATGCACATAACCATGGAGAACGTGTAACTGTCTGTTTGGAATAGAGATATCCCTGTAATCCGAAAACAAGAAGATACGGAAGCCAAAGGAACATGAAGTATTCCACAAGAGTGAATCCGTTATAGTAGCTGAAGATGGAAATGAAAATATTCAGCAACAGATGGAATATCATATTGGGGAATAAATAATACTTCATTTCCTTTTTTAATGGTTTCCCCATCATCATGCAAATCAGCATTGCGGCAAGTACACCTAAAACAAATCGGATCAAAGTATTGGTGAAAAGTTTAAGATAATCATAGTTTCTTGTGAGCCTGATCGTTCCGTCTTCAAATACACCTTTGAATTTACTGGTTAGAGCGTAACGTTTAATTGAAGTTTCTGTAGTGAGATATGTGTCTGTTTCAGGAAAATAGAGCAGCACTTTAAACTCTTCCGGCGGATAATACGGCCAGTATAACAAGCCGCCGCTGACATCTTCAATATAATTCAGAAAGAAATAATGATCCTGATCTTCATAATCGCGGAAAAACTGCAAAACATTGTCCGGCGCATCCTGTTCAATCACTCTTCCATTAGACCATGATCCGACTTCCGATGTTTTTGACAGCAGTGTGCCGTAACATGTCCCCTGCATTCCTTCGAATTCGATTGTCGTTGTCTGATAACATCCGTTAAAATAATTCAGTTTTCCCAAAAGCAGAAAACCGATCATCAATAGTTTTTTTATCATAATTCACTTCCTTGAAAACAATCTTATTCTACCCCATCTTTCATGAACGGACAACAGACAAAAAAAGCATGAGATTTCTCTCATGCATTTTATTGATTAATCCAATACCTCGCCATTGGATTCGCAGACTTTCTTGTACCAGAAGAAGGAATCTTTCTTGCTTCTGGAGAAGTCGCCTGTTCCGTCATCATGTCTGTTGACATAGATGAATCCGTAACGTTTTGCATATTCGCCTGTAGAAGCGGATACAAGATCGATCGGACCCCATGTTGTGTAGCCGATTAACGGTGCGCCGTCATCAATAGCTTCACCCATGGCTTTAATGTGCTCACGGAAGTAATCGATTCTGTACGGGTCATGAACAGATCCGTCTTCTTCAACTTTATCAAATGCACCGAAGCCGTTTTCGACAACCATCAGAGGAACATGCGGATAACGTTCTGCAAGTTTATTGAGAGTCCATCTCAGGCCGATCGGATCAATCTGCCAGCCCCAGTCGGAAGCCTTCAGATATGGGTTCTTTGCGCCTAAGGACATATTTCCTGCAGTCTGCTCTGCATCCGGATTAACAGTTACACAGTTGGACATGTAGTAAGAGAATGTGTACATGTCAACTTTTCCTTCTTTCAGGATTTCTTCATCACCTTCAAGGATGAAGGAAGGATCTACACCCTGCTTTTTCCAGATTGCTTTTGCATATGCCGGATATTCACCGCGAACATGTACATCACCGCACAGATTGTTCTTGAGATCGTCTTCGTATTGTGCCTGTAACAGATCAACAGGATTACATGTCAGAGGATACAGTGTAATGTGGCAGATCATGCATCCGACCATGAAATCCGGATTGATTTCATGAGCCAGTTTTACTGCCTTTGCGGAAGCAACAAATTCATGATGCAGCGCTGCCCACTTCTTCTGTGTATCACTCTTGATATCGGAGAGCTTGATCGGCTGTGTTGCTTCGATATCTTCCTTCTCCATCAATCCAAGGCTGTACATGTTGCTCATGCCGCCGGAAAGGGACATCAGAGGTGTATTGATTTCATTGAATGTCAGCCAGTATTTAACTTTATTCTTGTAGCGTTTGAAGATCGTCTCACAGTATCTTAAGAACAGATCGATTGTCTCACGGGAATAGAATCCCTGATATTTTGTGACAATTGCCCAAGGAATCTCATAGTGGCAGATTGTAACTAACGGTTCGATGTTGTACTTCTTGCACTCGTCAAACACGCTGTCGTAGAAAGCAAGACCTGCTTCATTCGGCTCTGCATCATCGCCATTCGGATAGATTCTGCCCCAGTTGATGGACAGACGGAATACGTTCCATCCCATCTCTGCAAACAATGCGATATCCTCTTTGTAGTGATGGTAGAAGTCGATTGCCTGATGGCTTGGATAGAATGCGTTTGGATCTGTGACAGGAAGGAATGTTCTAGGTGTGTTGACGTTACCTCCCAACAGCATATCTGGAACGGACAAACCTTTTCCATCTTCCAGATAAGCACCTTCACACTGGTTGGCAGCTACTGCTCCACCCCATAAAAAACCTTTTGGAAAGCTCATAATTATTTTTCTCCTTTTCTGTTTATGTATATATTATAACTGACATTCATTCAGAATACATAGACTTTATATCTGAAATCCTTTTCAATTTCACATAAGATTCATGTTATAATGTTGTTTGTCTTTTACGGAGGTCCGTTATGCCCTACTACAAACCTCAGGTCATCACAAAAAGACAGGCAAAAAAGCAAATCAATTCTATTGGTATTGCGTTAATTATATATATGATTGCCACTTCGGCAGTCTGGTACTTATCCTACTATTTTATAAACTTTAAACCGGAGATATTTATGGGATATGATCCGGATCTTGTCTGTATGCTTGTGGATATGATCACAAATGCTTTTTTAGCAGCGATCGTGTTCGGAATTACCGCATCCAGGCTGCGGCTTGATCTTCGGGATTACATGCATTCTCCCCGGATTCGATTCGGAAAAAGAGTTGCATTAATCTGTCTGGGAATCGGGTTGTCACTGGTTGTTACCGCAATTCCGACCATCTTCTACTTCATGGTTCATTCATCTCCATCCTATTACACCTTCATCGGTGTATTCACGACCAAAAACAATATTCTGAAAAATATTGTATACTTCATCCTGATGGTGCTTGTTGAACCTGTATGTGATGAAATTATATTCCGTGGTATCGTTCAGCGTCAGTTTGGACATTATAACCGTTTTCTCGGTGTATTCATATCTGCCATCCTCTATGCCATTACAAGAAGCACGATTACAGAAGCTCTCTCTTCCCTTTTTGTCGGCATCTATCTGGCAGCAGTTACCTTGCGGTATCATTCTATCCGGCCGGCTGTTACCATTCATATATTCATCGCTTTATTCAGCTGGATGCTGAATGTTATGCCACAGACACTCATTCTGATTCCTACGATATTAATTGTCATTATATACATTATTACAGGTATTGCTTTGTTTTCCCGAACGATTGATTTCAGCATCATTCATAGTCTGGGACCGCTTCGCTTATGGAAAATGACCTTTACTTCACCGGCAATTATCATATCGCTGCTGCTGTTTGTGGCAGGAATCGTATTATCCTTCATGATCTGAAAAATCCCGGCTTGTCCGGGATTTCTTTTTTTGTACTGTTAATGAATTGACAGATGTTTCAGAATCATGTATTCCGGACCCTGAAAACAGTTCCAGCCGTTATTGATGCATGTTTTTTCAGAATAGGATGCATCTTTGATTGCCTCAAAAATATTACCGCTGATGGAAAAACCGCTTAAAGGAATCACGTCTTCTCCGTTTTCATACAGGGCAAGACGTACTTCTCCGCCGAAATATCCGCTGGATTCATCCAGCTGCGGAGCGGAAAAATGCAGAATGGTTATATGAGGCTGTCGGAATTCTTCCTGTGAGACAGGCTCATATTCATCCATGACAAGGACCGGATAGGCACCGGTAATATTCTCTTCTTTCAGATACGTACCGTAACGCAGATCACCCCATCTTTGAACGGCAACACCACGGTCTATGACTTTTGTCTCATGAAGGCGCAAGCCATGCCCGTCTACAGGTGAAGAGGCAGTTGCACCGACAACCTCCCCTTTCAGAGTCAGGGAGAACGGATGATCACAGATTCTGTCACCCGTATTAAAATGATTGGTATGATAATAGACATTCTGATAGGAAAGCTGATCGGCAAAATACCACATGAGCATTCCGGTCATCTCTCCCTTTACATAAACAGGAATATCTTCGGGAAGATCTATCTCATCGATGTGTTTTGCTTCCGCACGATATCTGACATTTTTTAAAGCCTCTTCCATTTCTTTCTGCAGGCTGTCTGCAGAGAAATTTCCTTTTCTGATGGAGTAATACAGCTCATATTCACCTGTTTCCCCCTTATAAGCGGGAATAGCTTCGATAAACATGGAAGCCTTGTCATATTTATGATGGATCCCGTTACTGTTAAGAAAACAGAAATGATTGATGTCCAGGAAAATTTCAACAGCGTTTAAAGAGTGGTTTTCAAAATGATCTGCAGAGAAAATTGCATCGGATATTTTCTGCAATGCATCTTTTGCATCATCTTTTTCATCAATGGCTGAAACGGCACTTTCCTGATCCTGTGCCAGCGGATAATACGGATTCTTTACGTTTTTCGCCTTGGCAATGCAATCCTCTGTTTTTTGCTGAATGCTTGCAACGTTGTCACTTGCTAAGACATTGAAGGATGAAGATCCGCGGTATTCTCCGAAATCATGATACACAGTGACATGGATTTCTTCACTGTTCACCGATCTGCCTGTTTCCAGTTTTCCCATAACAAAATAGATCTGTCTGCCTTCATTTTTTACTGATTCTATCTCATATGCCGAAACTTCCGGATGATTATCCAGCAGTTTCCTGATTTCTTCCATTTTCATCATCCCAGCTTTGCCCTCG
>JAFYCG010000336.1 GCA_017539825.1 Solobacterium sp.
GAGCAGCCTGGTAGCTCGTCGGGCCCATAACCCGGAGGTCGTTGGTTCAAATCCTTCCCTCGCAACCAATGGTCCTGTAGCTCAGTCGGTAGAGCAACGGACTGAAAATCCGTGTGTCGCCAGTTCAATTCTGGCTGGGACCACCATAAGTAAAGCCTCTGAAGAGATTCAGGGGCTTTACTTTTATACATGAGGTAGACAAATGAAAAAGATCTTAGTTATCGGATCAATCCGCAAGGAAATTCTCAGCCATGTATCTTCTTTGCCGAAGGGAAATGAAGATATCGAGTCTTTTGATGTTGAGGAAAAGATCGGCGGAGGGGCGTATTATACCGGTTTATTGATGGAAAAGATGAAATTTCCATATACCTTATTAGCCTGTGTCGGTACAGGTGCAAATGGGGAAGAGATACGGGAAAAACTGGATGAAGAGGGTATAATCTGCTTTGAAAGCGAAGACATTCACGGTTCTTTTTATCAGCTTATAGATCCGCAGGGAAATACAGGAAGTTTTGTTGTGGATGGTTGTGAATATGATTTCCTGATGGATGAGCTGCAGTATCTGGATATGGATGAGTATGGCTCTTTGATCCTGTTTTCGGAAATGCTGAATGAGGATACTGCCGATGATATCCTGTATGCCCTGGAAGAGATGCAGCTGCCTGTCTATTTTGTATTGAATGAAGACGGGTATGAACTGGATCCGGTTATACGCAATGCAATATATGCCTTGGAACCGGTTGTGATCATGCATGAAAATGATCACATCTATGCTTCTTCCATTAAAGAAAAGACAAATCAAGATGTCATTCTTGTCAAAAAGGATGGAATTGGCTACTATGGTAAAGAAGAATTTGAAGCTTTCCCGTATGAGAACAATTGTAATATGGATCTGTTTGCGGCTTCATTTGTACTTGGATGCAGTATCGGGTTACAGATGAAGGACGCTGTTGCATTTGCCATCCTCACGGATAAAGAGACAAAACAAGGGGAAAGAACAGATACATTTACAATGGACCTGTTACGGAACAAACTGGCGGATTTCATAAAAGGAAAAGACTATGGAAAAGAAATCAGAACT
Organism: Solobacterium sp.; assembly: GCA_017539825.1. Classification (GTDB taxonomy): domain Bacteria; phylum Bacillota_I; class Bacilli_A; order Erysipelotrichales; family Erysipelotrichaceae; genus Bulleidia. The sequence continues at coordinate 1,082 of JAFYCG010000336.1, forward strand.
GCAATGGATGTTTGATCATGGAAAGATCAGAAACATCATGCGAAAAAACAGAAAAAAAGAAGATCCTTTTGTGTATGTGTTTCTTGATTTTGACGGTGTAATCAATGTGTTTTATCTTGAAGGGACACCGGAATACTATGAGATGTTAGCGAAAGGGGAATTTGAGTTTGCGGACAGAAGATGCGTGGAACGTATAAACAAGCTGCATCATGATTTCCCGATCCGGATCATTCTGTCCAGTTCATGGCGTTTTTCCGGTATTCCGTACTGTACGGAATATCTGCAGAATGCAGGACTTGATCCGGAGATTAAAATATACGGCATGACACAGACAGAAGTATTTCATCCCAGGGAAGAGGATATTGTCAGCTATCTGCTTGAACATCCGGATTTTGCCGGTTTTGTGGTGCTGGATGACATCCATATGAAGCATTTGCAGGCATATGAGGTGGAAACAGATCCGCTGAAGGGCTATACGGAAGAAAGAGATTTAAAATGTCGTGAAATTATTTCTGGATTTTTTAAATAAAGTGTGTATAATAGTATGTGCATTCAGCAGAAAGACCTTCTGATGAAGAGCTGCGGGCATGGCGGAATTGGCAGACGCGCATGATTCAGGTTCATGTGGGGAGACTCGTGCAGGTTCAAGTCCTGTTGCCCGCACTTTTTTTTGCTTTTTTTTCAGACATGAAAACGGTATAATGTGATTAAGAAGTAGCCGTGGAGAACCATTCTGTTTTATTGTGGTTTAAAGGGGCTTTTTTCTTATGATTCTGTTGAACTCAGTCAATCAGTATCTGGTTTTGTTCATTTTTCTGATGATGATCGGTCTTTCATTGGTTGTTTTGAACGACAGCTTTTTACATCATCGTCAGCGGATGCTTTTATTGCTCATTATTGCCCTTGTGATAAGCCTGATCTCACAGAATTATATTGAATATATCCTGGTCAACAGTATGACGATGCGCCTTTTGAGAACATCAATTGCAATCTACGGGTATTCCGTTCGTCCGGTGATTCTGGTTTTGCTGATGTATCTTGTTGCCCCGAATAAAAGCTACAGGAATATGTGGGTTATTCTGTTTGTGAATGCAGCGGTTTATTACAGTGCTTTATTTTCCGATATCTGTTTCCGGATCAATGAGGAAAATGTGTATGTTGCCGGACCCTTAAGCGGATTCTGTTTCATAATCAGTGCTTTTCTGCTATCGTATTTATTGTATCTGACAATTCATGAATACGGGACAAAGGTCAAAGAGGTGCTGATTCCGCTGTTCATCTATTTGTCCATTATTGTTTCTGCGATGATTGACTACAATATCAGCGTCATCCCGCCCGTCAGCTTTCTGACTCTGGCGGTTGTAAACGGCTGCCTGTTTTATTACATCTGGCTGCATCTGCAGTTTGAAAGGGAACATGTAAGACCTGATGGCACAACAGCGCATCCGCATCATGATGACACAGATTCAGCCTCACTTTTTATTCAACACACTTTCAACAATCAGAGTATTATGTACAAAAGATCCCGAACAGGCGGCATACATTTGCGAAAGATTTGCGATATATCTCAGACAAAATCTTGATTCGCTGGAATTCAATGGGATGATCCCTTTTGAGAAGGAACTCGGACATACAAAGGTGTATGTGGATATTGAGAAGGTGCGCTTTCCGTCCATTACCGTAGAATATGATATACAGGATACGGATTTTTCCATTCCGCCCTTAACCCTGCAGCCGGTTGTTGAAATGCAATCCGCCATGGTGTCAGAATCCGTGAGAATGGATTGATCAAAATTTCGACAAAGAAAAACAGCCTGTTTCATGGACTGATTGTCGAAGATAACGGATCTGGATTTGATACATCAAATCTCAATCAAACCGATCCGCATCATATCGGTATCCGCAATGTCAGAGAAAGAATTGAAAAGATGAGCGGGGGAACATTGACGATTGACAGTCGTACCGGTATCGGTACAACTGTCATAATCCTTATTCCCATCACCAATAACAAGTCCAAGGAGGAAAACAAATGAAAAAACTTATGACGATTCTGTTAAGCGCAATGATGATCTGCATGCTTGCTTCCTGTAAAGGAGAAAAACCGGCAGAAACAGTCAGCGGCGGATGGACAATCACCGATTCCCTGACGGTAACAGAGGAAGCACAGAATGCCTTTGACAAGGCAATGGAAAATCTGACAGGTGTGAATTATACACCGTTAGGCTTATTAGGAACACAGCTTGTTTCCGGTACAAACTATTGCTTTATATGTGAAGCATCGGTTGTCATACCGGATCCTGTACCGTATTATGCCGTTGTCAGTGTGTATCAGAATCTGCAGGGGGAAGCACAGATATTGAATATTGTACCGCTGGATATCGGTGATATAGCTGAAACCGGTAAGATCAATCCAAAGGGGCAAATCCCCGAACAGCTTGCCGGCGGATGGTATGTGGATCGTGAAGCGGAAGTTGATGCTGAGGATGCGCAAATGCATCTTGCTTCACAGGTTGTATCAGGTTTGAACCATTGCGTATTGTGCAAAGGATGGAAACTTGTCTTTGTGTATGAAGATCTTTCCGGAAAAACAGAAACCACAAAGACCGTAAATATCGATCTTGGTTCACTGGCACAGCCGACAGACGAATAAAAGAAGAGGATAACGGCAAAAATGCCGTTTTCTTTTTATGCGGTTGGACAGAAAATACTGATGATTATCTGAAAAACTGTTATGATAATAGTAGCTGTTTTAAAACTATATTTTTCAGCAGATTGGGGAATGTATATGAGTGAAAATACAGATCATGTCTTAATCACATTGCAGGAAAGAATTGATTCTGCCAATGCCGCAGAAACAGAAAACACCTTGATGGAACAATGTGAGGGTGCTTCTTCCATCGTCTTTGATGCACAGCATCTGGAGTATGTTTCCAGTGCAGGATTAAGGATCTTTTTGAGGATCCGGAAAAAATGTCCGGATATGCGCATTATCAACGTCTCTTCGCAGGTCTATGAGATCCTGGAGATGACCGGTTTTACGGAAATGATGACCGTAGAAAAAGCCTATCGTGTTGTTTCGATTGAAGGATGCGAGCAGATCGGAAAAGGGGCAAAGGGAACGGTATACCGCATTGACGAGGATAATGTCGTCAAGGTTTATAATGAAGCCAATGCCCTGGAAGACATTATCCATGAAAGAAAGATGGCAAGAATGGCTCTTGTATTGGGCATACCTACAGCGATCTCCTATGATGTGGTAAAGGTAGGTAACAGCTATGGCTCCGTCTTTGAACTGTTAAACGCTAAATCCTTTGCGGGCATTATGGTTAATGAGCCGGAAAAGATGGACTGGTGTGTCAAAGAGTATACGGAAATGCTGAAGAAGATTCATAGTACCGTCGTACCGACAGAGGATCTGCCTGACATGAAGGAAACGGTTCTAAAGATGGCAGAATTTATTCGGCCGCATCTTCCGGAAGAGGCAGGAAACAAGCTGGTTAAACTGATTCAGGCTGTACCTGAAGACAATCATATGATCCATGGGGATTATCATACAAAGAATATCGTCCTGCAGCAGGATGAAGTCCTGATCATCGACATGGACACATTGTCTTACGGAAATCCGATCTTCGAGCTTGGGTTTATGTTTAATGCATTCCTCGGCTTTACCGAAAGAGATCCGAAGGTGATCGAAGAATTCCAGGGATTTTCCGCTGAAACAGGAAAACAGTTCTGGCACAAGGTTTTAGCCGCATATCTGGAAACACAGAATGAGGCAAAAATCAAAGAAGTCGAAAACAAAGCCAGGATCGTCGGCTATACAAGACTGCTGAGACACTTTATCCTGCATAACGGACCGCAGGAAGACATTGATTTCCGCAAGGAAAAACTGGTACAGCTTCTGCAGGAGGAAGATACGTTATGCTTTGATAAGGATACTTTGGAAGTTGAGGCTTTGAATGAGAATCTTCCGGTGGTTCAGGCATTTCTGGAAGAAAAGCTTGAAGATATCAGCATGAAGAAAATGATGCAGATTTCTCTGGCAGTGGAAGAAATCTTTGTCAATATTGCCTTATATGCCTATGTATCAGGGGTTGGCAAGGCAACAATGCAGATTCTGCGTTCGGATTCTGATGTCACGATTATTTTCAGGGACCGTGGTGTTCCGTATAATCCTTTGCTTAAAGAGGATCCGGAACTGCATCAGTCAGTAGAGGAAAGAGATGTCGGAGGACTGGGTATCTTCCTGACAAAACAGAATATGGATGATGTGTCATATGCCCATGAAGACGGGCAGAATGTGCTTACAATGATGAAAAAACTTTGAGGATGAAGATGAAGAAACGGTTGAAATATATATTACTGGTGGTGATGGTGCTGTCTGTTTTTGCATGCATCAGAAGCACGGTTACAGCCGAAACAACAGAACCTGTATATGAAACAGCCAGACCTTCTGTGAACGGCTTTCTGCATGTACAGGGCAATGTTCTTGCAGATGAAAACAACAGGGAAGTACAGCTTCGCGGTGTGAGTACTCATGGATTGACATGGTATCCGGAATATATCAATGATGATTTCTTTGCGGATATTTCTTCAGACTGGAACTGTAATATGATTCGTCTGGCCATGTATTCCGAGATCTATTGTGAAAATCCTGAAGAAAGCCTTTCCCTAATGAAAAAGGGAATCGATGCCGCTATTAAAGCAGACATATATGTTCTTGTTGACTGGCATATTCTCAATGACTATGATCCGAACATGAATAAAGCTCAGGCGGCGGAATTCTTTGATCTGATTTCCAAAGAATATGCACAATATCCGAACCTGATCTTTGAAATCTGTAATGAACCAAACGGTGAAACAGACTGGTCTTATGTATTACGGTACAGTAATGAGATTATTCCCGTCATCCGTAAAAACATGCCGGAAGCCTGTATTGTTGTCGGTACGCCGGAATATGACCGCAACCTGGCAGGTGCTGTTATCCGTCCTTTGGAATTTGACAATGTTTTATATGTTCTGCATTTCTATTGTGCAACGCATAATGAAGGATTAAGAGGGGAATTAGAGGCGGCTGTAGAAGCCGGATTGCCTGTATTCATCAGTGAATGCGGCATCTCGGAAGCTTCGGGTGATGGTGATATTGATTTTCATCAGGCAGTGGAATGGTTTACCTATCTGAAGGAACATAATATCAGCTATGCGGTATGGAGTCTTTCCGACAAGGATGAAACTTCTGCATTCTTCAATCCCGGTTTTGTACCAAATCATGTACCGCTTGATTCGGAACTGACTTTATGCGGAAAGTGGATCAGGGAACTGATCCGGGGAGCAGATCCTGCATCCATTCCTGTCGCAAATGAATCCTATGTCAAAGGAAAATGGGAGAGGTTCCGCTCCTGGCTCAGTGATTCAATGGGCAATCAGGGATATCGTGCAATAAACAAGTGGATATTCCTTTTCGGCAGTGCTACATTGGCAGGCTTGTTATGCATGTTTGTGCGCATATTTCTTCTAAGAAGAGGCAGTGACAGAAAGAAGACTTATGACAGCATCTATAAAGAAGAAGACAGGATAACCAGAAAAGGAAATTCACTTCTTCTTGCCGGCGTCATTCTGTTCATCAGCATCTGTTGCACGATAGCGTATCTTTTATGGAGAATTCTCTTCTCCGTTCCTTATCAGGCAGGTATCATTGCCTGTATCGGAAACATACTTTTATTGATTGTGGAAATCATCGGTTTTGCGGAAACACTGGTTCTCTATGACAATCTTCTCGGCATGAAGAATCATCCTCTGCCTGAGATTAAAGAAGAAGAGTATCCTGATGTGGATATCTTTATTGCCACCTACAATGAACCGGTGGATCTGCTTCGTAAGACGGTAAACGGCTGCAAGCATTTAAAATATCCAGATAAAGACAAAGTGCATGTCTGGGTTTGTGATGACAACCACCGCAAAGAGATGAAACAGATGGCATTGGAGATGGGTGTCGGTTATTTTGACCGTGAAGATCATGAAGGGGCAAAAGCAGGCAACCTGAATCATGCCTTGTCCTTAACCAGCGCACCATATATTGTGACATTTGATTCTGACATGATTCCGAGAAGTGACTTCCTGTTAAAGACCATTCCTTACTTTGTCGATGTGGAAAACAGGAACGCCGGTATTCCTGAGAAGGAACAGATGCATCTTGGCTTATTGCAGACACCGCAGTGTTTCTATGATCCCGATGTCTTTCAGTATGCACTGTATTCGGAAAAAAGAGCACCGAATGAACAGGACTTCTTCTATCGAACAATTGAAGCAGCCAAGACATCTTCCAACAGTGTCATCTATGGCGGATCCAATACGGTTCTTTCCAGAAGGGCTTTGGAGGATATCGGCGGATTCTATACAAAATCCATTACCGAGGACTTTGCGACAGGTCTTCTGATTGAGGCTGCAGGGTATGTTTCCCTTGGCTTGTCAGAACCGTTAGCTTCGGGACAGACGCCCAATACCTATACGGATCACATCAAGCAGAGAATCCGCTGGGGCAGAGGGGTGATCGCTACCGCAAAACAGTTGAAGATCTTCCAGAATAAAAATCTCAACCTGACACAGAAGATCAGCTATTGGAGTTCAGTTTCTTACTGGTACTCGCCGTTAAAGAATCTGATCTACATGTTGTCGCCGTTGTTGTATGCTGCTTTGGCAATACCGGTATTCCGCTGTTCCTGGCCGGAACTGATTGTTTACTGGCTGCCGATGTTTATCATGCAGGATCTTTGTTTAAAGATCCTGAGCAATCATACAATCTCCCTGAAGTGGAGCGGCATCTATGAAACCAGCGTCATGCCGCATCTGCTTATGCCGGTTATCCAGGAGAGTTTCGGAAAAACAATGTCAACCTTCAAGGTTACGGATAAATCCGCTAAAAACGGGAAGCGTGTTGTGGATATGCGTTTCATGAGACCGTTTCTGATTCTGATTGTTTTATCTGTTGTAGGAATCGTCCGCATCTTTTACATCATGAATACACAGAGACTGATTTCCCTGATCATTCTGTTGTTCTGGGTGGTCCGCAATCTCTATTATCTGATCATGGCAGTTTTCCTTGTCGATGGCAGAGACAGCGATCGTGAGGTTGTCCGTGTGACGGATGCGGAAGATGTTATTGTGGAAGTTGCCCATGGAGAAGACAAAGGAAAGATCTATGAAGGCATTACCGTTTTGATGACAGAACACAAGGTCAGGATATATCTGGATGAGGGGGCTGATCTGAAAAACGGCACATCCGTAAAACTGAAGATCAAAAATAAAGAATATCCTGTAGAACTGGAGGGAACCATCACCAATGTTCATCTTTCCAGACATGGCAATGTTTCCACACATGAAATCGAAATACTGGATTTCAAGGAATACAAAGAAACATATTTGCAGCTGCTGTATGACCGTATTCCGACATTGCCGCAGGAATTGCATAATGACTTTGGCATATTTATGCATCTTTGGCAGAATATTGCCCACCGTGTTGCACGGACACGATTATAAAAAATCGTGTATAATAATAGGACATACTAGAACAGGAGCAAATTATGGAAAACGACAGATCAATAGCACAGGAGTTTGTGGAGTGGATTAAGAAAAGGAATCATGATAACTACGAACTGGAAGAAAGCACGGATGACACAGACATCGTATTGAAGATGGAAACACCGTATGCTTCAGGTTCGGTCATCGTTCATTTTCTGGAATACACCATCGCAGAACTGAGCATTGTCAACAAAAAGGAAGAAAATGTATTCTATCTGCACTTTGAATTAAAGAATCTGGATCATGCAAAAGACCTGTTTCTGGAGATGGAGGAATGCCTTTTAAAACAATGGGATGTCCATACAAGAAAGGTCTTGTTCTGTTGCACATGCGGATTGACAACTTCTTTCTTTGCAATGCGCATGAATGAAGTATCCAAGATGATCGGTGTAGACATGGAATTCACAGCTGTACCTTATGAAAATCTGTTTGAGAATATACAGGACAAGGATGCGATTCTTCTTGCTCCGCAGATGTCATACCGTTTAAAGAATGTACAGGAGATCATCACAGACAAGATTGTCATGAAGATTCCTACACCCATCTTCTCATCCTATGATGCACCTGGCATGATTCTCTTGCTGAAGGAGAAGTTTGATGAGCAGGACAAGGAAAAACGCATCGCTGCCAAACAAAGAGAAAAATTGCTGGCAGGGGATGGTGCGGTACTGGTTGTTTCCGTCATCTACATGGAAGGCAGAAACCAGATTGCCTATCGTCTCTACAATAAAGACAAGATTGCGATTGAAACACAGATCACAAAGACTACCTACAGGCTTTCGGATATCTATGATGTGATTGATACGGTTAAGCTTTTAAATCCGGATCTTTACAGAATCTGTATTGTTACACCGGGAGCAATTCATGAAGGAAAACTTACATATGAAAATGTCGGTATCCAGGATGAAGATATCGTTGCGAAAATTCATGAAGGATTTGACGGGGATGTGTTCCTCTATAATGATACGGACATGATCACTCTGGGTTATGCCATGAAGAACAACATCACGGAAAACTGTGCATTCTATTTTGTTCCTACAGGCAATTATGCAGGTAATATCGGTATCGTGGTCAACGGACAGCTTCTCCATGGTACAGGTCATATGGGAGGAAGACAGCTTGATGCTGTCACAAATATCACAACCTTCCCGCAGAATCCTTATGCTTTGCAAAGAACACCGGAAGGCAATGTGGAACTGGCAGCCAGATATATAACAGGACTGTTCTCTTACACAGGAATTACCCATATCGCTTTCTACAGTAAGATGATTGCCGATGCAAATCGTTTAATAGAAAAGGTAAAGGAATTCCTGCCTGAACAATATCTTCCGACAATTGTCAAAGAGTATAGTGTCAGGGAATATCTGTATGCGGGAGCACTGTATCAGATGCACCAGGATATGGCATTAAAGAACGAGGGAGAATAAAAGATGTTAAGAGTTGCGATATGCTGCGGTGAGGGATTTGCCTCGGGATTTTTATCCCGTCACCTGGCAGAGTCTACTGTTAAGGAAAATCTGATCGATCAGGTATCCTTTAAGTTTATTCCGTTTTATCAGTTATATGACAGACAAAACGAAGTGGATATTGCCATGTGTCTTCCTCACATTGAACCGCAGATCAAAGCCGAAAAAAGAGAATTAACAATACCGGTATACATCATTCCTTTCAAGGTTGTTATTAAACCGAAAGCTGCGGATTATCTTGCCGATGCACAGGATATCGTGGAATTGGCACAGGGCAAAGGTGGTCTGATCTGTTTTCCGGGTGAAGAACGAGTAGCTTATGTTTCCCGTCTTGTCAGCCATAGGGAATATACAGGAGGTGCAAAATGAGAATCATATTTGTGATCGGACCGGCATTTTCCGGTAAGAGCATCTATATTCAAAGGGAGTTTCCGGATGCAACCTGGATCAAGATCAGTACGTTTGAGAAGCATGTCTTTGAAGCCCAAAGCAATCTGGAAGTCAATCAGATTGCCGATAATGCCCAGTTGTACTGCAGTCAGGATCTGAAAAACAGAATTCTTCACGCAAAGGAAGATGAGATCATCATCCTTGAACACCAGATGTTAAAGAAAAAACAGCGTGCTTTCTATCTCAATGCTGTAAAAGAAGTGACCGATACACCGGTGGAATGCATCGTCATGTCTCCGACGGATGAGATGGTCAAAAAACAGGTACAGAATATCGAACAGCTGTTTATCTTCTATGAATATGACAAGGGCAAGTTTGAAATGCCTGAACTGGATGAAGGATTTCAATCCATTAAGATTGAAAGACCGGTAAAGGAATAATAAAGGTGTTGCAAATCAGCAACACCTTTTATCATGCCATCTCCGGTATTTTATCTATGAAATCCAGGATCTCCTTATGTTCTGTCAACTTATAGGCAATTGTCAGTACTTCTCTTGCAGAGCTGTATTGTTGATCTATGTACAGTTCATGTCCTAGAAACAGGATGGCTTTAACAATGGTTTCATCGGGGTATAAAGGAAAGTCAAAATCATAAGCAAGATCATCCAGCTGTTCCATGGATAGTTCTTTTTGGGGTTTATGTCCTGAATGATATATGTAGAGTAGTTCATTGCGGGCATTATCGGATTGTTCAAACAGGAGGCTGTAATGGTATAGGGCAGAAGCTTCGGTATACATGTTATTTTCGATGAAATAATACCCTAGATTACGATAAGCTTTGGCAAGAAATTGTCTTTCATAGAGATATTGAAAGGATTCACATGTCAGTTTTTTAAAGGTATCGTAATCCTTTTTCATTTTGAATATCTCTATGTATTCAAAACGAAACAAAGCGTTAAAAGGATTCCACCGAAGGGATTCTTTCAATGCTGTTTCTGCTTCATTCAGTTTTTGTAATTCTATTAAAATCATTCCGTATAAGCCATATAGCTCTGAAAAGGGGAAAGGGGTTTGTCTCAGGTCTTTATGGGGATTAAAGACAGACTGATACAGTACTTCTTCAAGAAGGTTATTAAAGTCATGATACTCACTGACAGTATCATCCTGAAAGGGTTTTGTCTGATCAGTTTTTTGTATTATAGGTGCAATCAGCTGAAATGCTTTTCCAAATTCTTTTTGATACATATTCATACGTACTTCTTCCAATAGTGCTTCATAAGATTGCACATCTTTAAGAATAGCTTTCTGAAATGCTTCATCAGAAACAAGATCTGCAATCATTCTTCCGATAGCACGTATGATTTCCTTATTGAGAGGATGATCCTTGTATTTTTCCATTTCACCTGTCAGATATGCATAGTCTTCTTTCGGATTGCCTGTCAGTTTCTTTGTGATTTCTGACATGATCTGATGGAAATTATCATTCATCAACATCATCCCCAATCATCTCTGCGATAACCAGATCTTCACAGATGAACATTACCCTGCAATAGGTTTCTTCATCAAACATGTTGTAGACATAACCGGCGGAATGAGATCCTCTGCATACGGTATGTACACTGTTAGCGACATATCCGTATTTACCGCCTCTGATTGCGTATACAGCAATTGCTTCATCATCATACTGGTTCTTTTTATCTTTTTTCATCTTCAATGTCATGCCCGGAAAAAATGATTCACTTCCTGCATAATACTTCAAACCCGTAATGGTAATGTAAGGTCCTTTGTTGTTCATATTTGTATCCTCCGTGATTACGGTTATATTATGCAAAACAGAGAATACAAAAAATGTGCCTGTGAAAAAAGAAGTAAACTGACTGTAAGTCAGTTTTTCTAAGGGATTACAGAAATAATCAGATAGATAATGAATGTTAAATTCAACAGAAACATGAAAAAAACAAGCATGGAAGCTTGTTTTATTAATTATCATAGAAATACTCTTCGGCTTCCTCATAATCAAAGAAGTCATCCTGATGATAATAATAGAATTCTTCAGGATCAGAATACTTCTCTTTTTCATATGGATCCGAAGAAGTACTATTGTTTTGAGATGAAGAAGATTTCGGAGTAGGGGTTGGAGTAGGCTTAGGTGTGATGGAAGGTTTCTTTTCATTCCGTTCCATTTCTTCTCTTTTATTGTGGATGATTGTTCCGTCATCATCTCTGTAAGGGTATGTTGTTTTGTCTTTTAATATGTTTTCGTAATCATGTTGTAAAATGGATTTAAATGTTCTGTAATCATCACGTATCTGCTTAGGAAGTTCTTCTTCGGTGATAATGGGATTATCCTTAAGAAAATAAGATTCTGCATCCTCTACAGTGATATAGGGATAACTGCTTCTCATCTCCCAATAACTTAAGAAGACTAAGGCTTCCTCTTTTGTCCAGATACCCGGATACTTTTCATAATCATAAGAGCCCAATACCATTTGATATACATCATTTTCTGAGATCTCATCATACTGTTTATTGAGGAAGGTTTTCATGAGCTTGTTCTGATAAGAATAAGCTTTATAATATCCGGTCATTGATAGAAAGAATATGCATAATCCAATACATATGATGATGACAGCAGCTAAGATTTTAGAACGCTTTTTATTTTCCGGACTTGTGGTGGAAGATTGTACAGATGGTTTGTTTACGGAAGGGGTATAAGTTTTATTATTTTTGACAGGTTGATTTACTGAAGGAGAAGGATCATCAAGATCAAAGAGACTTTTATCCCTGTAACCGATATAGTTGCCATCAGCATCATACTCTGTAAAACCGTCACCGAAAAGATTACCCATACTGGAACCTGTCTTATGACCTTTGTTGTCGTAATGGGTAAAACCATCACCAAAAACAGCTCGTTCGGATGTACCGATTTTTCTGCCTTTTTCATCATAATCGATATAACCGCCGAAAAAGTTCGGTGTACTGGTACCGATCTTTTTTCCATGTTCATCATAGTGAACAATATCACCCCATAAGTTTTTTTCGCTATGTCCTTTTTTTGCCATAACTGTCTCCGGTAATCATTGTATGAATGGATGTGGATACTTATATCATATATGAATGGTTTTGGATTTTTAAGATGATAATTCTTTTTTGTGATATGATATTTTCGTTGAGGAAAAGAGTATGGATGATAAAAATACTACATTGAATTACTATAATACAAAATCTGATCTATTTGTCTCTACAACAAAAGATCTTGAATTTACGGATATACAGGATGGATTTCTGAAGTTTTTAAATCCGGGATCACTGGTATTGGATTTTGGCTGCGGATCCGGAAGAGATTCAAAATATTTCTTACAGAAAGGTTATCTTGTAGAAGCGATGGATGGTTCTGAAGAAATGGTCAGAATCGCCACAGAAGTTGCAGGCATTCCTGTTAAACATATGCTTTTTCAAGAGCTGGATGAAGAAAATAAATATGATGGTATCTTTGCCTGTGCTTCCATTCTTCATGTAAAAAAGGAAGAACTGGCTGATGTTCTGCAGAGAATGAAAAAAGCAGTAAAAGATCAGGGTATCATTTATGTTTCTTTCAAATACGGAGATTTTGAAGGATATCGTAACGGAAGATATTTTACGGATATGACGGAAGAATCTTTCAGAGCATTACTGGAACAGGTGTCCGGATTATCGATTGTGGAAGAAAGAATCACAAGTGATGCAAGACCTGGAAGAGAAAATGAAAAGTGGTTGAATGTGATATTGAGAAAGGATTAAATGATAGACGTAAAGAAACTCGAAGAACTCGGGTATAAGCTGAAAGAGGATTATTATTTTGATGAAATCCACCATTCGGCGGTTTATCAGAAAGATTCTGATTATCTGATTCTGGATTATGATCTTTGTGATAAAGATACAGGAGTATTCTTTGATTATTCGAAATACTGTGAAATGCAACACAGCTGGATGACGAATGCAGGCCGGCTGTTTCGTTTTTACGTTGACCAGGAGAAAGATGATACAGAACAGATCATCCGTTGGATCAATATGGATCCCGACAACATGGTTATCGATGATAATGGCGGATCTTTTGATAAAGCACATGTTGATAACACTCCATTGGAGAAATCCTTTGAAGATCTGTTTATGGAAGCCTATGGAAATGATTCTGTTTCTTTTTTGCAGAAGGAGTATTCTCTTTCACTGGAAAAAGGAAGAAATGCATTTGTCGATTATGTGATAGAAACAAATGACGGGATGATAGCCATTGAAGAAAACGGTGTAAGCTATCACCATCCGCAACTGATAGAGAAAAAAGCCTATGAGAGGCAGCTTGAAAAGCAGAATACACTAAGTCTTCTTGGTTTCAGAACATTCCGTTTTTCAACTCAGAATCTGCAGTTTAAAGATCAGGCAATTGACACAATTCATTCATTCTTCGGTGATCGCAGTAACTTTAAAAACGTTCACACATTGCAGGTTAACAGACCATTCTCCCTTTATGAGCATCAGGAGGATATTCTTCATGAATTGGACAATGCAAGAGAAAAAGGAGTCTGTACATCTCTGGTGGTTTGTCCTACAGGTTCGGGAAAATCACAGATTGCTATAGAAGATATCCGTCATCTGTATAATCAGGGAAAGATACATAATGTACTGGTGATGGTGCCTACCAAAGCAATCCGTGAAGACTGGGAAAAACGCCTGGAACCTTATAAAAAAGATATAGATATAACAATCGACCTTTATAACAAAACATTTCTAAGAAGGCAGACAACTGTTCCTGATTATTATGATTATCTTCTGTTTGATGAAGCACAGCATGCTCAGGCAGCAAACTGTTCAAAGACATTACAATACTTTACACCAAAGTACATGTTAGGTTTAACTGCTACACCTGACAGGCTGGATCGTAAAAAACTGGAAGATATCTTCGGCAGGTATAAGACACAACTTTCTTTAAAGGAAGCAATCGAAAAGGATATCATCGCTAATATACGTTGTTACAGACTGAGATCCAACATCGATTTATCTATGGTCCGGTATAACGGAAAAGATTATAACTATGCCGACCTGGAGAAGACACTTGTTGTGGAATCCAGAAATGTATTAATCGTCAATACCTTAAAGAAATACTTCTTCCCAAGGGATGATTTCTATAAACAGGGAATTGTTTTCTGCGTCAATGTCCAGCATGCAAAAAAGCTGGAAAAACTCATGCAGGAACAGGGTTTCTCAGCCAAAGCGGTATATGGAAGCAATAAAGAAAATGATAAAATCTTTGAACAGTACAGAAACAAGGAAGTACAGTTTCTGTTATCCTGTCAGCTGATCTCTGAGGGATGGGATTCTCCACAGACAGAAGTGGTAGTGATGGCCAGACCCACACTTTCCAAAGTTTTGTATACACAGCAACTTGGAAGAGGCGTAAGAAAATATCCGGGCAAGGAATGTCTGTATGTTATTGATGTTGTTGATAATTATGAAGGCAAGCTGAAACCAATGACATTTAATGCCTTGATGGATATGCCTGTATATTCTGATTTCATTGGTGTAAAGAATAATAATCATGATTATCTTTCTATCCTGGGATTACATGAAACAGAAATAGCCATGCAGGAGATAGATATCTTTACCTTTGAAGAAAAGTACAGCGACTATCGTTCTCCTGAACAGGCAGCAAGAGAACTGTTTATCGGAACATCTTCACTCATGTCATGGTACAGAAAAGACAATTCCATCAGTTCATTAACATTGCCTATCGGATCAAGAATGGTTCCGTATTTTTCTGCAGATGATATAGAAAACATAAGAGTTACCCATAACTTAGGGAAACACGATGATACAACAATCCTTCAGGACTTTGAGGATTTTATCGATGAAAATACACTGACTTTCTCCTTTAAACTGATATTCATGTTAAGCATGTTGAAACTTGCAGATAAAGAAGGGGAAGTCAATATTGATGATCTGATTAAGGAATACAAATCTTTCTATCTTTCCAGAATAGATAAGGGACTGCCGGTAGACAGATCCAACTGTATTTATACCAAAGAATATCTGAATGACCATACGAAAATAAAGACTTCTATTCTTTCCAATCCATTTGAAAAATTTGAAAGAAAGAGATTTGTTTACTACGCAAAGGATCTGAATATGCTGTCATTTCATCCTGTATTATGGAAACAGCTGACAGAGGACAAGAAACAGGAGATCAAAAACAAAGAAGAAAACTTCCTTGCAGCGTATTATGAAAAGCTGGGTGGATTGTAAGGTATATCATATATACAAAAAATCCCAATAATTAGATTATGAATAATAAAATCACGAGTCAGGTATATCTATTGTAAAAAATGACTCGTGATTATTATATGTGCCATCTAACCAATACAACTTATATGAAAATTGAATTAATATTAAGAAGTAACTCATTTTGTTCATTTAATATTGTCAAAATAGGGTATAATAGACCTCGATATATGTATTATATGTTGCTGACTTTGTTTGGCGAATAATATAAATTTATGGTCCATATGTATAGTATAGAATCCATTATGGATTCTGATTTACATATTATTTATGGCATTATCGAAAGGATAAGATATGTTACTGTTTTCAACCGTTCTGGATATAAACAGCACAATGACTAAAGACAGCTTTATTCAGGTAGTACTTGAATGGAATAACAGCAGTAAATATGA
>JAFYCG010000337.1 GCA_017539825.1 Solobacterium sp.
ATCCATGTACCCCCTATGGCGTTGGCACTGCCCGGTCCTGTTGCTACACAGGTAATTCCTGCTTTAGCAGCCATTGCTACAGAAGGATCCATCGGATTCAGACTGTCTATCGCACGTAATTGCGGTGTACAGTAATCAGACATTTCATTATAATCCAGTCCTTCATAACCAATACCCCATCCGGATAAGCCAAGGTGGCTGTGTGCATCAATAAAGCCCGGATAAATGTCTTTTCCGGAAGCATCCAGTATTTCTCCGTCTGCAGAAAGATCATTTCCTATATGGGCAATTTTGCCGTCTTTGACAAGAATATCGGAAATATACGGTTCTTTGTGAATAATGTCGTGAATCAATCCGTTTTTAATAATCAGCATAATTATCCTCCGGAATCATTTTACTACAAAAACATATTCATAACACCAAACATCATTTCTCTTCTCTTTCAAGAAGTGATAATGTCAACGTATCCTTTTCACCGTTAAAAAATTTATTCAGTACACTTTGAAATATATCTGTTTCCGGATCAGCTTCCGCAAACAAGGTCATACAGCTTTTCAGTTTCAGGTTGTCAGGATACCCCATAACTATCCTTGGATCATCACATTCGATTTTCAGAAGAGCTTTGCTGATTTCCAACAGCCTGGCTCCAAGAACCGGATCTTTCAGATATGCTTTTGCCTCTTCGATTCCGCTGATCCCGTAATACTCTGCCATACCGCTATGTCCGAGTCCTTTTAATTGGGGAAAAATATACCACATCCAGTGAGAACGTTTTCTGCCGTTTTGTATTTCCCGTAAAGCGATTTTATAGTCTGTTTCCTGTGCCTTGTGAAATCTTGATAAATCATTCTGCATAAACATAATTCCTTTCTGCATGTTTATATTATTGACAGTTTTATCATATGACAGACAAATATCTGTTTCAACCAAAGAAAAACTTCCGGATTTCTCCGGAAGTTATGACATCATCTTTTTGATGTATACCTCATAGCCGTCATCATCAGCATCAACCACAATTGTCTTGCCGTCAATATCCGGATTTTCCAGGATTGTTCTGGCAACAATTGTTTCAATTTCTCTTTGAATATGACGTTTCATCGGTCTTGCACCGAACATCGGGTCAACACCGCATTTGATGATACGGTCTTTGGCAGCTGAAGTAACCTCAAGGTAAATATCCTTGGCATTCAGTCTCTCTTCAAGCTGACGCAGGAACTTTTCAGCAATCCTCTTCAGCACATCATCTCCGAGTGCATTGAAGACAATAATCTCGTCGATACGGTTGATCAGTTCCGGCTTGAAGAAGTGATTTACTTCATCCATATAATGCTTCTGCCTTTCATTCTGATCAAATTCGAACGCATACTGGCTTCCCAGATTGGATGTCATGATAATAATCGTATTCTTGAAATCCACTGTTACACCTTTTGAATCGGTGATTCTGCCATCATCGAGAATCTGTAACAGGATATTAAAGACATCAGGATGTGCTTTTTCAATTTCATCAAGAAGAACGATTGAATACGGATTCCTTCTGACCTGTTCTGTCAGTTGTCCGCCTTCCTCATATCCGACATATCCCGGAGGAGCACCGATCAGTCTTGAAACGCTGAACTTCTCCATGTATTCAGACATATCGATTCTGACAATTTTGTTTTCATCATCGAAAAGCTGCTGGGCAAGAGCTTTGGCAACCTCTGTCTTACCTACACCTGTCGGGCCGAGGAACAGGAATGAACCAAGCGGTCTGTTTTCATCCTGAATGTTTGCCTTGGATCTCATAATTGCATCGGAGACAAGTCTCAATGCTTTATCCTGTCCGATAACTCTTTGAGACAAAGCCTGAGGCAGATGAAGGATCTTCTGTCTTTCTGTGCTCATTAAACGGCTGACTTCGATATGTGTCCATCTGGAAACAATCTTGGCAATCATATCTTCATCCACTGTCTGGCGGATCATGCGGTCTTCACCTTTTGCTTCTGTCTTGACGATCTTTTCCAAGGAAGGAATTGTCTCATATGTCAGTTTGGCAGCTTTTTCATAATCGGCATCATTCTGTGCCTGTGTAAGATCCAGCTTTGCCTTTTCAAGAAGCTCTTTGGATTTCTTGATGGAATCCATCTCCTCTTTTTCCTTCTGCCATTGCGAGAACTTCTGTTCCTTGATTTCATTCAGATTTGCCAGTTCTTTGCGGATTTCATCCAGACGGTCAAGGGTTCTCGGATCATCTTCCTTCTTCAGGGAAGTCTCTTCAATCTGCAGTGTCATGATCTTTCTTGAAAGTTCATCCAGCTCAGCCGGCATGGAATCCATTTCCACACGGATGCAGGCACAAGCTTCATCAATCAGATCAATTGCCTTATCCGGCAGGAATCGATCTGTAATATAACGGTTGGAAAGTGTCGCTGCAGCAAGGATAGCTTCATCTTTGATTTCGACACCGTGATCGGATTCAACTCTGTCTTTCAGTCCTCTGAGAACACTGATTGTATCTTCTACAGTCGGCTCAC
>JAFYCG010000338.1 GCA_017539825.1 Solobacterium sp.
AACCACAAGGAAACAGATGCATCACTCGGCATGCGCCAGTCTCCTCTCGGGGATAAGGTAACCGATCCGACCTTCGGTCCGTCCGGAAGACAGGAGCGTTTGAACTGCTGATGGAAGAAACGGTTGTAAAAACGTTTTAATGCATCTTTCATCGTTTCCTTCGAAACTTCCGGGAAAGCAATTAATGCAAAGGATAAGATCTTTTCCGGTGTAAAACCATAACGCAATACATAGAACAGGAAGAAGTCATTCAAATCGTATTTACCGATCTTTTCTTCTGTCTTCTGGGCAATCTGGCCGTCTTTGTTCGGGGTTAATTCCGGAGAAATCGGTGTATCGATGATGCTGAGCAGAACCCTTCTTAGTTCTGCATTGTCTGTAGCCAATGCATATGCTTTACAGATGTATTGTACAAGTGTCTTAGGAACAGATGCATTTACACCGTACATGGACATGTGATCACCATTGTATGTGCACCATCCTAATGCTAACTCAGAAAGATCCCCTGTGCCTACCACAAGACCGTTTTCCATATTTGCGGCATCCATCAGGATATAGGTACGCATTCTGGCCTGAGCATTTTCATAGGTGATATCATTATCACCTTTGTAGATACCGCCATGACCGATATCTTCAAGATGTTTCTTAACAGATTCTTCAATCGCAACTTCACGGATTTCTGCATCCAGTGCTTTCATCAGATCCACCGCATTATTATAGGTGAGAGAAGTTGTATTCCCTCTGTTTGGTAATGTATAAGCAATAATCCGGATATCTTTGACAATCTTTCTTGCTTCATTGCATACAATTAATGCCAATGTGCTGTCAAGGCCGCCGGAAACACCGATGACAAGATTCTTAATCCCTGTATGTCTGACTCTTGTAGCCAGGCCGTTTGCCTGAATCTGCAGGATCTTGCGGCATCTCTTCCATCTTTCTTCATCATCTGCAGGAACAAACGGATTCCTTGCGATCGGATATTTTTCTTCTTTGAGAACGTTGACCAGTTCATCTGAAGAGATGCTTTCTTTCTGGCATACCGGAGAAACAGATATTTCAATATAATCATATTCATTCTGATCCGGATAAGTGGATTGATGATTACGGTTATACTGAATGGTATCCAGATCAATGATTGCGGATTCTGTACAAGGTATTTGCGGGAAGATCACATCTTTGAGCATTCTGCCGTTTTCCGCAATCATGGAATGTCCGGAGAATACCAGGTCCGTACTGCTCTCATCCATTGCACTGGAGCAGTACAAATAAGCACAATAACAGGAAGATGACTGCATCATCACCATCATCCTTCGGTAATCCTGTTTGCCGATGACTTCATCGGATGCGGATGGATTGACAATGATGTTCGCTCCTGCCATACATGCGTGTGTGCTTGGCTTATCGGGAACCCATAAATCTTCACAGATGTCTGTACCGATGCATGCACCGTTGGAGAAGTCTTTAAAGAGATACTTTGTACCGAAAGGAATCTTCATTCCCTCGATTTCAATATACTCTTTTTCAATCTCTTTTCCGCTGTTAAACCATCTGGCTTCGTAAAACTCTCCGTAATTGGGAATGTTGATCTTCGGAACAATGCCTTTGATTTCCCCTGCGGATAAATATGCTGCAACGTTGTAGATTTTGTTTCTGTATTGCAAAGGCAGCCCTACGACAACCGTCATTGTTACAGGAACAATTCTTGCGATCTCTGTCAGCTTTGTTTTACAAGCATCTAATAAAGATTGCTGAAAGAACAGATCTGCACAGGTATAGCCGCTGATACAAAGTTCCGGAAATAAGAGCAAACCGCTGTCTGTATGATCCTGAATAATACGAATGATTTCATTCGTATTATAAGATGGATCACCGATTCTGAGTGCCGGCATCGCTACCGTTGTTTTAATCATCTTGTTTTTCATATGTTTTACCTGTCTAAATATTCATATAGCCCGTTCAGCTCATCAGGAACCATTTTCTTTAATTCCTCAAAACTGTTTATCACTTCCATATATTTCTTCCGGATAGCAGTAGAGGAAACCGAATGATAGATTGCCAGTGTCTGAACGACTTCGATATTCTTTTCGTATTGTGAAAGAAACGGATCATTACGGATGTAAGCAGAACAATCATCTTCATACCGGTTCATCGCAACAATACCGAATTCATGCATGATTTCAGGAATATGTCTCCAGTTTGTCTCCAATTCAATCAGTTTATCGAAACCAATCAGCAATCTGCAGGAATATCCCTGTTCTCTTAAATACTGCAATGTGATATATGTCCTTGGCTGCGTTTCGGAATGAATCTCATAATCGCTGACAATCATCCATTCTTTGTTTTCGGCAATTGTATTCAGCATGGAGTATCTTTCTTCATCTGAAAAGGCATAATCCTTCCCTTGTTCTTTTTTGATGTAGGACATCTTACTCGGAACAAAGATCACACAATCGGCATGACTCTGTTGCATCGCATAATAAGCCAGGTCTATATGTGCTCTGGATGGCGGGTTAAATGCTCCTCCGAAAACAAGGGCATTCATCCGAGCTTACCGCCATGGAGTTTTTCGTACATTTCTTCCCTGACTTTCGCCAAATTCAAAGTAAGGTCGACATAGTGCTTGTGCGGGAATTCCGGTCTTAATTCACTCTCCCATACCTTGTTTTGCAGCTGGTCTTTAATATAGGCTTTCTTTTCGGCAATGGTCGGCAGATCAATGACAACTTCACCCTTGATCATATGCGGAACAAGCAGCTTTTCTACTGCGTACGGAAGGATCTTTTTATAGGTATCAAATGCATCCGGATCCAGATTGACAACCGTAATCTCCTTACCCGGTTCAATGACTTCATCATCTAAGGCGATAATATCGCACTGTCCTTTTCCATCGGCATCAAAAACACGCCATGCCATCAGCTTGCCCGGAATGATCGCTTTGGAAACTGTATCGGAACATTTCATCTTCGGTGTGTATGTTCCGTCCTCATTCTTTACCGCAACAAGCTTATAGACGCCGCCGAATACAGGGTCTGTGGCAGAAGTGATCAGTTTTTCACCGACACCGTAGGAATCAAAGTGTGCCCCTTCATACAGCTCCATATTGGACATTTTCTTTTCATCCAGGGAATTGGAAGCGACCAGTTTGATGTAATTCTTACCTGCTGCATCCAATGCCTTACGCAAACGCTTATATCCGCGAGCCAGGTCACCGGAGTCGATTCTTGCGGATTTGACTCTCTTATTCGGATCATCCGGATATTTTTTGATCAGTTCATCATCCAGTTTGATCAGGTTCGGAAGACCGGATTCAAAGATGGAGTATGTATCCAATAATAATGAAACGTTATCAGGATATGTCTCTGCATATGCCTTAAAAGCCTCATATTCACTTGGGAAGAATTCAATAAAACTGTGAGCTATTGTTCCTACAGCCTTCACATCAGAACCATATCGCATTTCAGCCAGACAGTTTGCCGTACCGATACATCCGCCTAAGATAGCTGCATAAGCACCGTCATTGCCTGCGGATTCTCCCTGTGCTCTTCTTGTACCGAATTCCATGACATTTCGCGGTGTGTGGGTATTTAAACCGGTGATCTTTGTCGCTTTTGTCGCAATCAGGGAATGGAAGTTCATTGTCTGCAAGAGATAGGTTTCAATCAGGATTGCACCGACCATGTCGCATTCAATTCTGACCATCGGTACCTGCGGGTAACAAACCGTACCCTCTTTCAGCATATAGACATCGCCCTTCCATTTATAAGTTCTTAAGTATTCGCAGAATTCCTCACTCATGCCTTTTGTTCTGAGCCAGATAATATCCTGCTCATTAAAGTGATAGTTCTGTAAGAAACGGATCAGCTTTCTCTGTCCGCAGCTGATTGTATATCCGTTATCATCCGGGTTCTTACGGAAGAACATATCAAAAACCATAACGGTATCTTTGAATCCGTGCAGGAATAATGAATTCGCCATTGTGAATTCATAGAAATCCGTTACCATTGCCGGATTTTCATAATCTTCATCAGGAATATATGGTTCTACCTTTAACTGTGTCATCTTCTTTTTCCTCCTATTTCACCTGTATCTGACAGGATTCCATGACTTTCAATGCTGCTTCATGCTTTTCAGGTGTTACACCTGCACAGCAATCCTGAACTACACCCATCTCTGTATTTCTGCATGCTGCCCTTAAAAGAAGAGCATTGCTGATAACACAGATATCCGTGCATAAACCGACGAGAGTAATTGTATCCGGTTGTAATTCTTTGATCTTTTCAACCAGCACTTCAGAACCGAAGGTTGGTTTTTTGATCAGGAGTGCATTTCTTTTTTCTAATGCATCCATGATTTCCTTTCTGATCTTCCATCCTTCCGTTCCGTCGATACAATGCGGAACCGGAAGATATTTTCCTTCCAGTGTCTGCATATAGTTTTCTTCATGTGTATCCAGAGTTGCAATCACCTGATCATAACAATCTTTACCGATTTCCTCCGTTACACGATCGACGATTTTTACTGCTTCAGCTGTTCCCAATGCGCCATCGATGAAATCATTCTGCATATCTACGACAATCAATACATTCATAAATTTTCCTCCAAAAATGTATAGATCGGATTAAAGCGGTATAATGCCGCATTTTTTCCATTCACTTTTATTTTCTTTTCTGTCTCTTTCAGCATTCTGCGGATATCCCGGCGAAAATTACCGGTGTCTGTTTTATGTCCGATAATTGCCTCATAAACATCCTGCATCTGCCGTAATGTGCATTCCTCCGGTAACAGGTTAAACATGATGCCTGTGGATGCTGCCCTGTTTTGCAGCATGTCCATCGCCATGTTGATCCCTTTGATGTGATCCGCAGCTAACTGTGCATTACTGTTATCCGTTAATTCAGAACGGGTTTCGATATAGTTATGCTTTGCATGATCATGGATGACATATTCCATATGAATACTGTTATCATCATCCAATGTCAGGATGCTTTTGCGATTCTGTTCACCTGTTTCAATCACCTTTTTGGAAATGGTAAACCATTTTGCATCCTGGGCATCATCTCCTGCTCTTGTATTCCTGATATTCTCAACCGGTGTCATTGACAAATACATCGTTGTGATTACCCTAGTCCTTGGATCACGATCGGCATTTCCAAACGTATAGAGCTGACGGAAATAGGTATGATCTGTAATGTTTGTCTCTTCGGACAATTCCCTTCTGACCGCTTCTTCAATGTCTTCATCAAATTCAATGAAACCACCCGGCAAAGCCCAGTTATGGATAAACGGATGATCTTTTCTTTTGATCAACAGAAGCTTCAGTTTTTTATCCTGTACAGTCATCAGAATCATATCAACCGTATTGCTCGGATGACGAAATTTCGAATCATCATACG
Organism: Solobacterium sp.; assembly: GCA_017539825.1. GTDB lineage: Bacteria > Bacillota_I > Bacilli_A > Erysipelotrichales > Erysipelotrichaceae > Bulleidia. The sequence goes on from JAFYCG010000338.1 coordinate 5,394, forward strand.
CATCCAGGAACTCTTTAAGTGTTTGTCCTTTTTCGTTGATTTCTTCCATAGTTACTCCTATAGTCATTTTGACTATACTTATGATAGTTTGTTTATTTCTGCATGTCAACAAAAAAAGAGAGAACTATCTCTCCTTACTTTGTTTTCTTCTTCATTCTGGTATATTTTCTGCCGAGATTGATTTCAAGGAATCGCATTAATATGTCTTTGCTTTCGTTGGAAAAATCCAGAACTTTTGTCGTATATTCATCCGGCTTCTTTTCATTTGTCGAATCAACCGTGAAGTATACTTCCACAACATTCTTCAACTCTTTATAGTCATACGCTCTGACAATTTCCCATGGATAGAATTTGCCGCCGGATACAAGACCGTCTTCCCCGACACCGTCACGAACGATCATATACGCTGATACAGCAATTACCATGACGGTCAGACGAACATAATCCAGAAAGGAATTGTTGCTGGTGACGAAAGAAAGAATCGACAATAAACCGACAATCAGAAATAAAATACGGATGTATGACCACTGCTGGTCCTGAATCATAACTTTGCCGCGGTTCAAAAACCATCTGACCAGCATGATCACAGAAAGAACAGAAAATGAAGCAATCAGAATAATATTCATCGTATCAGACATACAAATAACCTCCAAAGATACTTACAGTGCACTATTATACCATCTTGAATCTTGTTTTCACCACAGAAACATACTAAAATTATCACCATGTACGAACAAATTCGATTATTTGCTACAGATTTAGATGATACTTTGCTGGTAAACGGGAATCTGACCGCCAAAGGCAGAGAAGCTTTAATCCGTTTGCGCAAAAAAGGAATCCTCGTTGTTATTGCCTCCGGAAGGCCTTATTACAGTGTTAAACGGATTATCCCCGATGAAGCATACGATTATGCCTGCTGCTATAACGGACAGGATATCTATCAGGCTTCCACGGGCAGACATATTCTTGCACCGTGTCTCGATGATGAGGAAAAGGAATATCTTCTGTCCTTTTTGAAGAAATATGATGTATTCGGTAATGCCAGTGATGAAAAGGAATCCTATTATTTCTGCCATCAGAAGCACAAATTTTATCGTTTTGCCTATACATCTGCAAGAAACGTATTTCATGTATTCTTGAAAAGGCATTCCTATCCCAGAACCATCCGTACAGATTATTCACTGGTCATGGATATTGATTGTGCCAAGATCTGTTTTGCCGGATTTCCGTTTATTCTGAAAACCATACAGAAACAGCTGGATGACCGTTTCACTTCCTTCTTTGTCAATCCCTGCTGGCTGGAAATACAGAAAAAAGGCATCTCCAAAGGAAATGCCCTGCAGATGGTTATGCAGATGGAACATGTTTTACCTTCAGAAGCAGTTGCAGCAGGAGACGGCGAGAACGATATTCCCCTTCTTGAGGCATGCCAATACGGCATCGCCATGGCTAATGCAATGCCTAAATTACAGAAAACCGCAAATATACATATCGGTTTCTCCTACCTGGAAAGCTTACCGAAATGGATTGAAAAAAACCTCTTATGAGGTTTTTATATTCTTACACCATCAATATAGACAGCTTCAATTTCAGATTCCAATGTAAAGGGATTACCTTTATAGATGAGAAGATCTGCATCTTTTCCTTCTTCAATTGAACCGACTCTGTCTGCGATACCCAGATGTTCGGCAGGATTCAGCGTAATCGCTTTTAAGGCTTCATACGGATCCATTCCTCCTTTGACTGCCATACCGGCAATTAAGGGAAGATGCTCCTGTGGGGAGAATGGTGAATCTGTGATGATGGATACATGACATCCTCTTTCAGCCAGAATACCGGCTGTTGTCCAGGATTTGTTCTGCAGTTCGAATTTTGAAGCATGTGACAAAGTAGGTCCTACTGCCAATGGATACTGCTTGTTTCTTTCTAATACATCGGCAATCAGATGCCCTTCCGTTACATGTTCAATCGTCAGTTTCAGATCAAACTCTTTGGCAATACGGATTGCGGTAATGATGTCATTCGCCTGATGCGCATGAATCTTCATCGGAATCTCTTTTTTCATGACCGGAATCATGGCTTCATATTTCATATTGTAAGCAGGTTTGCGCAATGGATCATCACCGGCAGCTTCTTTGCGTGCCATGTAATCCAGTGTGGCATACATCATTTCACGCATCCTTGCAGCAGTCGACATTCTTGCACTGATTCCCTTGTCTTTATAACAGCGTTTCGGATTTTCTCCCAAAGCCCCTTTCATTGCCACAGGATCCCTGACAA
>JAFYCG010000339.1 GCA_017539825.1 Solobacterium sp.
ATATTTTTTTGTCTTTATTGCAGTTTAATTCTGTATTTCCTATTGTCCCTACAGGAATATTGATGCTTCCCGGAAGATGTCCTTCTTCATATTCATCCGGTTCACGCACATCTATGAGCAGACTGTCTTTTTCTCTTTCCGAAGCAACTTTATTAATATCCAATACTTCTTCTCTTCTGAATCCGAATAATCCCATAACTCTACTCCGTTTCTTTGCCAATAATCTACGATGAAATATATTCTTTTTCAAGAAAAGCGCATAAGAAAAGACAGAATACATATTCATATTCTGCCTTCTGTCATTTACTGTCTTTGTGCCAGCATCTGCAAACCGGAATAATCCCTTTGAAAGTCTTTTAAATCCTTCATAAAGGATTTTCTGACTAACGGATGGCCTATGCCAAGATCGCAATCCCTGCTTTTATATCCATCATCTTTTCTCCTTATCCCAAAGCAACATCCAATGTCATCATTAATGTAAATCCTACCGCAAACATTGTTACACCGATATTGGAATGTTCTCCCTGTGACATTTCAGGAATCAGTTCTTCCACAACCACATACATCATGGCACCAGCTGCAAAGCTTAATAAATACGGCATGGCAGGAATAACCATACCTGCAGCCAGTATTGTCAACAATGCACCTAAAGGCTCTACTGCTCCGGATAAAACACCATCCAGATAAGCTTTTGATTTACTGCTTCCTTCTGCATGCAAAGGCATGGATATGATTGCTCCTTCCGGAAAATTCTGAATTGCAATACCCAGAGCTAAAGCCAAAGCACCTCCGGCGGTAATATTGGCAGAACCGGAAAGATAACCTGCATAAACCACACCTACTGCCATACCTTCCGGTATATTATGCAATGTAACAGCCAGTACCATCATGGTTGTTTTTTTCAGTCTGCTTTTTATTCCCTCAGGTTCATCTGTATTCAGATGCAGATGCGGAATCACACTGTCCAGAAATAAAAGGAACAGGATTCCTAACCAGAAACCGATCACGGAAGGCAGAAAAGCGAGTTTTCCCAGTTCTGCCGACTGATCCATGGCAGGAATCAGCAAGGACCAGATGGAAGCTGCTACCATTACACCGCTTGCAAAACCGATTAATGCCCGTTCCACCTTGAAATCCAGCTGCTTCTTCATAAAGAAAACACAGGCAGATCCTGCAGATGTTCCGATGAACGGTATCATCAATCCCAAAAAAAACTGAATATTCATAAAAAACCTCATGATTTGTATATCCTTTCAACAACTATCGAAAGAATAGTTTTTTCTACTCTTTAAACTCTATTTTGATAATTTTCATTAATACAACATGGTCACAGAAAAAAATCATTCTTCTGTGAAACATATTTACCTTTTTGCAGATATCCCTGTATCCCCGCATATAGCTGCGATGTGTAACAGAAACAAAACGTGATGACCACTTTTTGAGATCTTCATGATCATCCACTGAAAAAAAAGCACCTACATCTGTGATACCCGCTTCCTTTAACCATGTCTTTGTCATCATCTTTGCACCGATATGATTACAGGAATCAAACGCAAGTACTGCTCCGGGAAAACGGAAAGCCATCTCCATGAACAGTTTTCTGACATCTTCTTTACGGAAATAATAGAAGACACCTGTCGCAAAGAATATAACACCTTTATCCGCATCAATCTGATCCATCCATGAAAAATCATTCAGATCACAGGCGATATTTGTTTCTCTTTCTCCTGTAGGAAGAATTTCATTTCTGACTTTTATAACATCCGGCAGATCCAGATTATATCCTTTACAATACCCGTTATCCGTTTTACGGAATGTATCATCCAGTCCGCAACCCATATTGACAACAGCTGCCTCAGGATGTGTTCTCAGATAATCCTTTACCTCCCATGCAAGATCATACTGTCTTTGTGCAACTTCCAATGCACCGAATAATCCTATCTGACTTTTCATCTTTTTTTCTTTTGAGGCAAAATCATAATCCAGCATCTGACAGATTCGTTCCGCTTCTTCATCCGGGAATAAATCAGGATATATTTCAGAACAGATTTTTCTGGCAAACAAAGGAATCACCAGTGTCTCCTGTACCGTAATATTTTCTATATGATATTTCTTCTCCATTACTCTTCCCTTCTACATTCTGTATAAATCAAGGCAATACGTGCAGCCATTTCCTTTTTGTATGTAACCTTCCACCCATTGTTTTCCAGAAATGCAATATATTCTTCTGCAGACCACTGGTGTTCAAATTTCACACCTGCAAGACTTAGAATGTCCGACCAGATTCTGCTTTTTAAACCTCCTTTATGTTCGACAAAATTCGGCGCTATCAGTATGCCGTCTTTCTTTAGTACACGTTTGATTTCCTCCAATGCTTTTTCAGGATCCGGCATGACATGCAGCGCATTGGCAATCATTACCACATCAAAGCTGTGATCCATATAGGGAAGCTTATGTGCATCAGCAACGGAAAAGGACAGATTCTTCGGATAGCTGCCTTTCTTTGCTTGTTGAATCATTCCCGGAGAATAATCTGTCGCAATCATGTATTTTGTGGAAGAAACAACATGTTTTGCCAGTAAGCCCGGACCTGTCGCAATTTCCAATACCTCTTTATCCTTGATGACTTCCGGTATTCTTTTATACATGAATTCATACACTTTTGCATCGGAACGCATCGCTCTTTCATAAACCGGTGCATATAAATCCCATATCTTCTTATTCATCTTTTCCCAACCTTTTTATGATAACCGCAATCACAATACGGTCCCCCGGAAGCCAGGGTATATTCCCTGACAAAATCAGATGTACCGCCTGCTTCGCTCATTGTATAATCCAGCCTGCACATCGCCGGAATGATCTCCTGAATTCCCAATTCCTTCATCAATGTGCAAATACCGCATTTTGTAAACCGTGCTTCGTATCCTTCATTGTTTTCATACGGGTAGAAATCCATATTCCAGGAATACGGATTACGGTCTGCCGCTTTAAAGGCTGCAGTTTTCTTCATGCCTTCAATATCTTTTTGCGTGAATTTGTTTTTACCGCTCATTTTACAGAACCAGTGCATCGGTTTTGTCATCATGGATTGCTTATAGTATTGTGTCATATCTTCCAAAGAAGGTTTCCTGTCCAGATTCAGGTAAAATGCCGAAAACAATGCACAATTGACAATATTCATGGTAAAGCTATCTTCTTTTTCAAATTCAGGAAGATTCCTGATTATTTCCCGATATCTTTTTTCTGCATCCTTCTTGATTTCTTTTGCCCTTTGCGGTGTATATTGAAGAACACTGACCAGATTCTTTTCAAATGATGTTCCAAACAACATCCACATGCCTATAGGCATTCCTGCATATTTCATTTCTCTCTCCTAAAACATCACAACTACCATGCCTGCAACTATTGCGGCACCTATAATCCATATACCGGTCAAAATAATTCTCTTTTTCAGCATCTGTTTCCATGTCTGTACATACGGTATATTTTCCATGCTGGGTATCTTCCAAAAGGAACTGTAACCTACCCAGACTTCATCAATGAAGATGCCGTCATACCAGTTCATGACTTCCAGAAACAAAAGTGCCTGCAAATAAGCCTGTTGAAATTCATGTACCTTGTTCCAAAGACCGATGATCAGCAGTAATGCAATAAGCATGACCAGTACAAAAGGAAGCATAAATTTCTTTCTTTTTTGGCTGATTATCTCTCTGTCTGCTATTCCTCTTTCATAAGCCAGTTCCTGATATGGTTTTGGATAAAAGAACAAACCGTTTATCGCATTATCCCTTACACCCCATTTGACAAGTGCCGTAAACAGAAGACAGAACAATATCAATTGCATGACAATCATTATCTTACTTCCTGCAGACAATCAGAGCGATCGCCTGATCTGTATCCACTTTGACTGCAGAATACATATTCTCTAATCTTCTGGTCAGAGATTTCTTCGTCTCAAACGGAGGAGTAAACCAGCCTGCCCTGGAAAAGATATTCTGAATCAGAAGATCTGTTACTCTGTTCTCTTTTTCAATATAGAAACAACTGATAAACATGCCGCCTTTCTTCAATACCCTGTATGTTTCCGCATACGCTGCTTCCTTATCCGGAAATGCATGGAATCCGTTCATGCTGAAAACAATGTCCATGCTTGCATCCGCAAACGGAAGATTGCCTACATCCCCCTGTACACAAGTGACATGTTTTGCATCAGAAAGCCTGTTTTTTGCCTGTTCGAGCATATCCTCACTGTAATCCAGACAGATGATTTCTGCATTTTTCAGTTTGTTCCATTTCTCGGACGTAAATACTGCTGTACCAACCGGAACATCCAGAATGGTTCCGTTAAAATCATCCGGAATATTCTGCATTAATGTATTTGCGATTCTGACATCATCCACACCGCCCCAGAAAATATCCGTATACAGTTTTGTGAGCGGATTTGCTTGTGTTAATACAGCGTCATAAATATTTCTGGAGGAATGGTAAGCACTTCTGATTTCATAGGATGTTATTTTTGTTTTTTCTTTCAGATAACCGTTACGTGCACTTTCTTCAGTATCATCGGATTCATCATAGCCATCATACGGTGCATCCGGATCAAACATGCGTTTGGAGAACGGTCCGCATAATTCCTCCTTATGTGCAAAGGCAAAATCAAGATCATCCGTCCATCCGGTATGTCCCGTAATCACTCTGATCTTTGTATTTCTTTCCTTTAAATTCTTTTCTAGCTTAATAAGTGACTGTACGGATAATTTGTTGTCTTCGGCAAGGGTGCTGATAAAGCTGTATCCTCCGTCTGATCCAAACCATAATGTATCTCCGGTAAAGAGATACCGGTCATCAATGAGATAGACCATATGACCCCATGTATGTCCCGGCACAAGAATGGCTTCAATCTTAATATCATTGATATAAAAAATTTCACCATCCTCTAAAAGAACTTTTGGATTTGGGATATTCACCTGCGGAAGTTTGTATGTTCCAAAACCTACTTTTCTTTTCCTGTTTCCAATCAGATATTCATTTTCTATTCTGCCGATGTACAATGTTGCATCACGAAATAAGCCTGCGCTGTCTTCTTCCATTGCACCGACATGATCCGTATCCTGATGTGTGATTAAAATATGATGAATGTCTTCAGGATGGATATCAACCCATGTCATTTTTTCCTTCAGTCTTTCATAGTTGTATCCTGCATCGATCATGATCGTTGTACCGTTTTTGGAATAGAAAAAGATATTGGCAATCCATTCCCTGATACAGGCTACATGATCATCAATATGCCCTGTATTTAATGGCTTGAATATATTTTTTCCTCTGAACATGATACTCATTGTCTTCTTTTGAAATTGTGTTGCCTGTTTAGACATATATGCCTCCAAAGTTAGCTTTTACTAACTATATTTATCATACATCATATAGACCATCAATTCAAAAGAAACCAATCGATTACTGTCTTTTCAGGCATTATCATGTAAAATAATGCATGTAAGGAGAGGGGAATCATGAACGGTAATATGCATATCTGTGCAATAGATGATGATTCAAGCTTCCTGGATGTATTGATGTTATCCATCAACAAAATCAAAAGTGAAAACATGATTCCTGTGTTTCTGGATACATTTTCCTCCTATCGGGATATCAATCCGAATAAACAATATGATCTGTTTTTTATCGATATTGAAATGCCGGATAAAAACGGCTTTGAAATCGCCAGACAAATACATCAGTTATGTGACAGCAGCATTGTCTTTGTCACTTCGATTGAAGAATATGTATTTCAAAGCTTCGAATACAATCCCTATGGTTTTATTCGCAAATCCCGGTTGATGGAGGATACCAGAGAACTGATTCTCAGATACCGGAATGAAAATCAACAGAAAATCAGAATTTACTATGATTATCATTTTGTTCAGATTCCCAAAAATCAGATTGAAAGAATCACCGTACAGGGAAACTCCGTGATGGTTCACACAGTCCACAGACAATATGAATCAAGAATTTCCCTGAAGAAATTCATCATGGAACATCCTAACCTGGATGCCTTGAATCTTATACAGATCAGTCAGTCCTGCATCGTAAATATCGAAAAAATTGTAAAATTCGATCCGCCTGAAATACAAATGGAATCCGGAGCAAGGGTTGAACTTTCAAGAAAATATTTGCAGAATTTCAAAAACAAATACTTTACGTTCAAGGGGTAAAAATGGATTATATCGATTTGCTGATTAATACTGTTGAAAATGTTTTATTTGCCTTTTTAACTTCTGCCTATATTGAAATCAAGGGAAGAAAAAGGATTATCTATATACTTGTCTTTACGCTTTTACTGACTGTTCCTGTTACTTTTTTGAATATGTTGACAATATACGAAGGACTGTTAGCTGTTTCGTATATTCTTTTTGATGTAATTCTCATGTATTGGTTTAATGAAAAAGTGCCAATCTTTTCCATCATTATTTATGCCGTTATACTCGAAACATTTGTCAGTCTTGGCAGTGAAATTGTGTATCTGCTCTTTTATGTTTTCATGCATCTTTCTCCGATGGAAGTACTGCTTACAATAGATGGATATATGCTTTTTTTCTTATCCCGGATTATCATTGTCAGTTTAATGTTGCTCATAAACAGATTTGATGAAAAATATAAGCTTTTGAAAACAAAATATGATGCATACTTCTGCCTTGTATTCCTGATCATGTTTTTTATCATCACTTCGCTGGAAACGCTGATTGTCGAAGAAACGCATTTTGTCCTGCTGATTATTATCAATCTTGCCCTGATGACAATTACTTTGTTTATTTACTATATTTACTGTAAATCTTCGATGCAGTATTTTGACAAAATGCAGTTTGAAAAGCTCAACTCCAACTTGAAAAGCATCCGGTCCACTGATGACTCTTTCCGTCAGAAAGAAAAAGAAATCCGCAGAATGAAGCATGATCTGATCAACCAGTTATCGATTATCAACGGATATCTTGAAGTGGATGAAGCGGATAAAGCCAGAGAATACATACAGAATAACATCGAAGAACTGGAAAAAATCACCTTGATCAAACATACCGGATATACGGCAATAGATGCGATTGTTTCAAACAAAATAACAAAAGCCAAAGAAGACGGCATACAGGTCAGATCAATGATCCGGCTGGATAAAATCGATACAAACATGGAATATGACATTGCGATTATTTTAGGCAATCTTTTAGATAACGCAATTGAAAACATAGGGACGGATAAAAAAGAAATTGAGTTGAAACTGATTCAGAAGGATTCTATCCAGATCACTGTCACCAATACTACGGACAAAGAAAAAACGGATCTGAAGACCCGCAAAAAAGATGTTGAAAATCATGGCATCGGCTTAAATACCGTTGAGCTTATCGCAAACAGACACAATGGTTTTACGGTTGTTGATCTGAAAAACAAAGTATTCAGTATTACGGTTATTTTATATACGGATTAATTCCAGGAATGTTTTTTCCCCCTCATAGTACCAGTTTTTTTCTATCGCAAAAGAACGGTTGATTCCTTTTTTAACAGTGCATAAAATGTATCAAAATATTCTTTGTCATGGTCGAATAAAACGATTTCCATGCCATTATCTTACCCGATCTCATTGATCATTTCTTTCCGGATTTCACGTTATTTGCAAGATTTCATCGTTCGCTTGAGATTTTCAAAGAAAATACCATAATCAAGATAAGCAGGTACAAATAAATGATACGATGGCTGATTAAAAGAATCAGAAGGGAAGCAGCAATGAATTTTGATTTTGAAATCATCCGATATGGTTTTAAAGTCGAAACAGCATTTATCATCGATGTTATGATTGCTTTGATTGCATGCACAATCATTCACAAATCACTCCATGCATGCATCTTCATTCTGTGCTTCTCATTTCTCAGGATCTATTGCGGAGGCTATCATTGCAAAACATATTTTACCTGTGGATTCTCATATGTTGCGATGATATTGCTCAGTTGTCTTGCAGAGACTTTTATTGCCATCCGGCAGGTTCCGGGATTATTCTTCATTCCGCTTCTGTATCTGTTTATCAGGGGATAGCAAGATTCAGACTGTTTGTAACAGGTGTCCTCTACCTTCTGTTTCTTCCTTTTTCCCAATATACAATATGCGGGATGATGCTTATTTCCGTTACCTGCCTGTCATTTCTTTGTCTTTTGCAATCAAGAATAAACAAGAGGACTTATAAAAAAGAACACACTCTTCAGAACCATTGTTGAACTGTTGAAAAAATCAGCGGAAAATGCCGTCAACTCTCCCTCCCGAAAAGGGATGTATCAGGAAAAAATGCCTGAAGCAGTGAAAGGAATGAAGAAATATAAATAAACTGCCTTGCGGCAGTCTATTTTCCATCCGGGAAACTGGTGTAATATTTCTTTTCTTCTTTTTCCGGCATTCCGTATTTTTCTTTTCCGAGGGCAATGGATTTAATCAGGAAAGCCATATTTTTGCCGAGAATGCGCATGGTCTGTAATCCTTCCAGATCTTTTTCCACATCCTCTGCGGTAAATCCATGTACCATATTCCAATATTTGCTTGATACAACAGGCATTTCGGAAATGGTAAAGTATTTGTTCAGTTCATCAAATGTTGCGGTATTTCCGCCTCTTCTGCAAGAGACAACCGATGCGCCGACCTTCATTGACTTATCAAAACCGCTGCTGTAAAACAGTCTGTCCAGGAAGGAAACCAGGTTGCCGTTGGCACTGCCGAAATAAACCGGTGAGCCAACCACAAGACCGTCACATTCTTCAAACTTCTTTGCGGCTTCATTTACCACATCATCAAACACGCATTTCTTTGTTTTGGAACATGTATTGCATGCAATACAGCCTCTGACAGGTTGGGAACCGACCCGCAGGATCTCTGTTTCAATTCCTTCTTTTTCCAGTGTCTCTGCCACTTCCCGCAAAGCTCTTGCGGTACAACCATTAGGTTTCGGGCTGCCGTTAATCAATAATACTTTCCTCTTCTCACTCCTTTTTTATTTTTCCGGGAACCATCCCATATTCAATCTGACTTCTTTTCTGGTTAAGTCATCATTCGTATAACAACAGCTGTCAAAACCAATCAGGGTAAATCCTTCATGGAGGTAG
>JAFYCG010000340.1 GCA_017539825.1 Solobacterium sp.
CCTCTTAACCGTGTAATCAATTCCTGCTGAAGAACCTTTTGTCCAGGTAGTATCTGCTCCTTTTGTAATTGTATAGGCAATTTCCGATTCCGTATATTTCAACTGGATTGTAACAGAATCACCGCTTGGGCTGCCTTTTAAGAAGTCAAATTCGATCTTTGCATCTTCCGCTGTAGCATTGATATTATTTGCAATTTCCGGATCGAACAAGATCAGCTGAATACCTTTATTGAAGGAACTGACATCATTCATATCCACTCTGAAATAATATGTTGTTCCTTTTTCCGGCGGAGCAGTAATGACATTACTGCAGCTGCTGTCTGTGCAAAGATGTCCGAGTATCATTTCCACTTCTTCGGTATCTTTCGCAAAGACAGGCTCAAGCACATCTGTATTCAGCATGTAATATGTACCGTCGAGCTTTGTGCCGTCAGCATGCAAATTCATACCGATCACATTAATCAGCCATTTGGCATACAGTGTAATATCACCTGTCACCGGTGTGCTGAAATCATATGTAGTTGTACATGCAGAATCTGTAAACCATTCAACGAAAGTATACCCTTCTTCTGTCGGATCTTCCGGCTCTGTTGCTGTTTTTCCGTATTTGATCTGCTGTGCTTCCGGAGCAGTACCATGACCCTGAACATCAAATGTAACAATTCCATCAGCCAGCCACTTTGCATAGAGTGTTGTATCTCCCTTTACTTCTTTACTGAAATCGTAAAGTGTTGTACATTCCGGTTCTGTATACCAGCCGTCGAAAGTATAGCCATATGCGGATGGATTATATGGCTCTTCAGCAGTACCTCCGTATGGTATCGTCTGAGTGCTTGGTGCATAGCCATGTCCCTGGACATCAAAATTCACTTTCACATCGGCATACCATTTTGCATACAGAATCATGTTACTGTTTACCGGTGTGCTGAAATCATATTCATTCGTGCATTCCGGTTCCGTATACCATCCGCCGAAAGTATATCCTTTTTCAGATGGTTCTAACGGTTCCGTTACGGTATTTCCGGGTTTGACATATCGTGTGAAAGGATTTTTTCCGTGACCTTGCGTATTGAACTCTACCTTAAGACTGTCGGGTGGAATAATTTCAACGTGTTCTGCTACTGCCATGCTCGAATAACCGATACAGGTCAATGAGGTATACCATGGATACTCACCATTCACAAATGTGTATCCGGGCGGATCTACAATGGAAACAGCTGAATCGATCTCGAACGGCTTCAGGGCAGAAAAAGCCATCTTTCCATCTGCAACTACACTGTCGATACCACTGCCGATCTAGATTTTTCCATGATCAGCTTCCAGACCAAAAACATAGCCATAGACCCACAATGCATCCTCTGCATATGCACGTACGGTTCCTGCGTTAATAATAATATCGCCTTCATAACCGCCTTCACCATCGTTACCATATGCCTGAATCGGACTGTTTATCACACCGCCGTTCATGATAAAATCGCCATAATAAACACGCGTAGCACTTGCCTCGACGTATCCGCTGTTCAAGATAAAATCATTAAACACCAGAAGCCCGTAATTGGTACCTTTCGCAATAACAGTACTGTTATTGACCACAAGCTGGCCGCAAAAAATACCTTCCCAGTTTGCTCCGTTTGCGACAAGATAGCTGTCTTGTACTGTTATAGCTGTATCTTTGCCCCCACAGATGGGTCTTGTCGGGTCATTAAAGATAATATTTGCATCCTTGAAGAGTAGATTTGCTCCGTTTTCCAGATTAATACCGTCTTCTGTAATAAAATAATCGTGATAGTCCGCAGTTCCGGTAATTGTCACTGTGATGCCGTCTATCACAAGCATCGCTTTTGCTTCAAACGGCATCTGATGTGTCAGCTTTGCATCTGTCAATGTCAATGTCTTTGTAACAGGGTCATATTTAACTGACCCTCCGTCTTGATATACGTCATCACAGTTTTCGCTGGTGATCTGTTCACCTGCATACCAGATCGGATATGTTTCTGCCGGATCAGTTACCTTGATGATGTATTCAATATCGTTGATCGTTACGGTCAGTGTCTCTTCAGACGTAAAGGATTTATGAGAAACAATCCTCCATGTACCATCTGTATTTTCAACAGAGAAGAATTCCGGTGCACTGCTTACCGCATTTGTCACTTCTCCTGTAAGGTTAAGGACATTCAGCACTTTACTGAGTTCTACCGTTTCTTCTCCCGGTAATACATACTGCAGTGTTCCGTAAGTAAATTCAACTGTGTAGTAAGAGAATCCGTCTGTTTCCGCTTTAACAGTATTCCCTTCATTGTCAGTGTCTAATGCTTCTGCATCACCATCTGCAACATGATAGATGGTTGCATCAAGGTTGGCATCGGCAGCCTCTGCCAATGTAAATGATACACTTACTTTCCGATCATCTGCAGGCTGTATCTCATTGCCTTCCTGATCCAGCACTTTGATATCGAAGGTATAGGAAGCAGCAACCTTGCTTCCTTCCTCTCTCTGATTTTTTACGGCTTCATCAACAATCTGCTTTTCTTCTGCAGATACACGTCCTACAGAAAGAGTTGCTCCTTCCGGAAACACGCCTTCTTCAGCAGATACCGTAATCGCTACACCCTCTGCAGATTGGGACTGACAGAAAGCAGGATACGATATTTCCTGTACATTTGCAGGTTCTGTTTCTTCCGATTGGATTTCCATTTCTTCCTGTTTCGGTTCCTCAACAGTCTCTTCAATCTGTTCTTCCGTTTCTGCCACAACCGTTTCCGGTTCTTCCGCGACTTCTTCGACAACGGTTTCTTCCGTTACCTCTTCAGCAGTTTCTTCAATAACAGTTTCTTCAATGATCTCCGGTTCAGTTTCTTCTTCCGCAAGTACATTTAAAACGTTCCCGAACATCATCATAAATGCAGCAAATAAACAAATGATCTTCTGTTCAGTATGCCTTCTTTTCATAGAGTCCTCCTTAGACCTTCTATTCCCGATAATAAATGAATGATTCTTGTTATTAATTGTAAGTAAAAATAATTATCACATTTTTTTCACATAATTACAATGTGTAAACTGTTACATTTCTGAACTTTGTGTCACATAATGTGTTTTCTGCATGTTTTTTCCGTTCATGAAATGAAATAAATTGCACCTGTATGCAAGCTGTGTTAAAGTACTACGCGGAGGATGAATATGGATGCATTTATCTTATGGTGGGCAGATACAGTCGGTAAATTCTTATCCCCTCAATTATCTGTCTTCTTTGTCAGTATGATTCCGTTAATTGAAGAACGTGGCGGATTGATTCTCTCCAGAATGCTGAACCTTCCGATGTGGACCGGTATCTTCTGGTGTGTTATAGGCAATATTATCCCTGTACCGTTTATCTTGTTTCTGATTAAGAAATTCCTGCACTGGATGTCCGAACACCATCTTTCAAAAGTTGCGGAGTGGATTGAAAACAAAGCCATCAAAAACAAACCCAAAATCGATAAATACGGTTTCTTCGGCCTGTTGTTGTTTGTCGGCATCCCTTTACCGGGTACAGGCGCATGGACCGGAAGCCTTGTTGCCGCCATGTTTGACATGGATTTAAAAAAGTCATCATTATCCATTCTGCTGGGAATCTTCCTTGCAGCGGTAATCATGACCCTGTTCTCATATGGTTTGTTAGGAACGCTGTTATCTTAGGATAACAGTTTTTTTAATGACATTTTCAGCCTGTCTTATGCCGTCAACTGCACTGGATACGATGCCTCCGGCATATCCTGCCCCTTCCCCGCAAGGATACAATCCTTCGCAGGAAACAGAAACACCTTCTTCATTTCTTGAAAGACGTACCGGGGAACTGGAACGTGATTCCATTCCGGTCATGATGCCCTTTGTCCCAAAGCCTTTGATCTTGTGATCAAAATCATTCAATGCTTCTTCCATTGCCAGGTTTATTTCATCCGGAAACAATGCATGAAGATCTTCCATATAAACGCCTCTTGGATAAGATGAATCTATGCATAGATCCTGACTGACTCGACGCACAAGATAATCGGAAATATTCTGTGAAGGCGCTTTGTATCCATTGCGGAATGCACCTTTTTCAAGCTTCTTTTGATACGCAAATCCATCGAGAGGATTGCCCTTGTCAAAGTCTTTTGCATATACTTGAACAAGAATCGCACTGTTCGCATTTTTTCCGCTTCGATCAGAATTGCTCATGCCGTTAACAACAAGATATCCCTCTTCACTGCTGGAAGGAATTACCATCCCGCCGGGACACATACAGAAGGAATAGACACCCCTGCCGTTAGAAGCACGGTATGTCAGACGGTAACTTGCCGCATGCAGGGATGGATGACCGGTAAATATCCCGTATTGATTCTGATCAATCATGGACTGAAGATGTTCCACACGAACACCGGCCGCAAAATCCTTCGGCATCATCTGCACACCCTGCTGATGCAATATCTCATAGGAGTCAGATGCGCTGTGTCCGATACACAGGATTAAATCTTCACAAGGAAAATATCCCCTGCTTGTATAAACTCCCTGTATCTTATGATTATTTATATCCAGTCTTTCCAGTTTTGTCTCAAAATGAATTTCCCCGCCAAGCCGAATAATTTTATTCCGGATATTTCTGACGATGATTGTCAATACATCCGTTCCGACATGAGGAAGTGCATCGTAAAGAATATTCTCCTGTGCACCGGCTTCCACAAACTCCCGGAACACTTTGCGGATGCGGGGATCCTTGCTGCGCGTCGTCAATTTTCCGTCAGAAAAAGTCCCTGCTCCCCCTTCTCCATATTGCACATTGCTTTCAGGATTCAGTATGCCTGTCTGAAAAAAGGCCTGAACATCTTTTGTTCTTTCCTCAACAGCTTTCCCTCTTTCGATGACGATCGGCCTGCATCCTCCTTCGGCAAGGATCAATGCTGCAAACATGCCGGCCGGACCGAAACCCGCCACAACCGGTCTTTGTTTCATATTTTCACAATGAAGATTCTCATATGTGATTTTTTCTCCGTAACCGACATCTTTCAGACGAAGATACTTCTTTTCATTTTTCACTTCTGCCAAAACAGAATAACTGTAATGCAGTTTCTCTTTTCTGGCGTCCAATGATCTTCTCTCTATTTCATAAGAAAGAATATCGTTTGGCCTGCACTTGATTTTTCTTGCAATTGTCTCTTTTGACAATTCTTCTTCCAGAGAACACGAAATCTGATTGATTTTGATCATAGGACACCTCTTCAGAACACAGTTATTATATATGTATTTCCTTATAAACTATAAATAAAAATGCAGGGAATACATTTTTATGCTTAAATATTGTAAGGAGAAAAGAAAATATGAAATACAGTGCATTAATCGTTGCGGCAGGCAGCGGATCAAGAATGAATCTCGGTTTTAACAAGGTATATGCAAAATTACAGGATGATAAAACCATTCTGGAAACAACGATACAAGTCTTTGAAAAAGATCCGGATTGTGAAGAGATTATTGTCGTTACCGATCAGGTAGATTTTGAAAAATATATCGGTCATAAAGAAAACGTTTTGATTGTCAACGGCGGTAATACACGCCAGCAGAGTGTATCCAACGGTTTACATAATGTACACACCGATTATGTATTTATCCATGACGGGGCAAGACCTTATGTCGATGAAGACAGCCTGAACCGTCTGAAACAAAGTCTGGAAGTTAATAAAGCAGCTTTACTGGCAGTTCCCTGCAAAGATACCATCAAGGTCACTAAAGACGGATTTGTAGAAAATACACCGGACCGTTCAACATTAATTGCAGCACAGACACCTCAGGCATTTGAAACAAAACTGATTATATCCTGTATGAAAATGGCGGAGGAAGCAGGTTTTACAGGAACGGATGACTGTTCTATCGTTGAACGTTTCTCACAGGAAAAGATCGCTGTTGTCGAAGGCAGTTATGCCAATATCAAAATTACCACGAAGGAGGATTTATGCTGAAAGAGATTAAGATCACAGATATTCCCGGTTTTCAAATAGGCTGTATGGAAAATCCAACAGCAATGACAGGCTGCACGGTTTTTCTTTCTGATAAAGGCGCACTATGCGGCGCAGATGTCAGAGGCGGTGCCCCTGCATCAAGAGAAAATGCCCTGTTAAATCCTTTGGCATCCAATGATGCAGTCAATGCAGTTGTTCTATCCGGAGGCAGTGCTTTCGGCCTTTCTTCTGCAGACGGTGTCATGAAATATCTGGAAGAAAGAAATATCGGCTTCCCTACCGCAGACGGTGTTGTACCGATTGTCTGTGCTTCCTGTTTGTATGATTTAAGCATCGGTGATAAAACTGTTCGTCCGGATTCGGCAATGGGATATCAGGCGTGCATCAATGCAGAAAAGAATCTTTTCAGAGAAGGCTCCTATGGTGCAGGATGCGGAGCAACAATCGGAAAAGTACGCGGGATGAAATATGCCATGAAAGCAGGACAGGCTTCCTATGCCTGTCAGCTTGGTGATTTGATGGTCGGTGCTTTTGTGGCGTTAAACGCTGTCGGTGATGTATTTAATCCGGAAAACGGGCAGAAGATTGCCGGTATGCATCATCCGGAGACAATGGAATGGATCTCTGCTGAAGAAGCATTGTATTCCCTTGCTGATCCTGACCTCTTTCATCAAAACACAACCATCGGTGTCATTTTAACCAATGCAAACCTTTCCAAAAGCGATCTGACCAAAGTCTCCGGCATGGCCCATGACGGTTATGCAAGATGTATCAGACCGGTGCATACGATGTTTGACGGGGATACGATTTATACATTAAGCACACGTTCCGTAAAGGCTGATGTCAATATTGTCGGAACACTTGCTGCTGCAGTCATGGAAAAAGCCATTTTAAAAGCCGCAAAACCCGATAAACTTTTTTAGACAACACGAAAACATTGATGTATAATGATGCACTATATAAGGAGGAAAAGAAATGAGCAGAGTTTATAACTTCTCTGCCGGACCGGCTGTTATGCCTGAAGAGGTATTACAGGAAGCCGCCGCAGAAATGATGGACTATAAGGGATCTGGAATGTCTGTCATGGAGATCAGCCATCGCTCAGCCCTCTTCCAGGGTATCATCGATGAAGCTGAGCAGGATCTGAGGGATCTGATGCAAATACCGGATAACTATAAGGTATTATTCATTCAGGGAGGCGGCCATCAACAGTTCGCAATGGTGCCGATGAACCTGTTCCAAAACAAAGTTGCCGATTACATTATTACCGGTCAATGGGCAAAAAAAGCATGGAAAGAAGCACAGATGTTTGGCGAAGCCAAAGCAATTGCTTCCAGTGAAGATAAGACATTCTCTTATATTCCGGATTGCAGTGATCTGGATATTGATGAAAATGCAGACTATGTTTACATCTGCTTAAACAATACAATCTACGGAACCGTATTCCATGAACTTCCGAATACAAAAGGAAAACCGCTTGTTGCGGATATCTCATCCTGCTTCTTAAGTGAGCCGCTGGATGTTTCCAAATTCGGGATCCTTTGGGGAGGCGTACAGAAAAATGTCGGTCCTGCCGGCATGGCAATTGCCATTGTCAGAGAAGATCTGATTCGTGAAGATGTTCTTCCACAGACACCTACAATGCTGAAATATGATACTTATGCAAAGAGCGGGTCTCTTCATAACACCCCTCCTGTATATACAATCTACATGTGCGGTAAAGTCTTCAAGTGGCTGAAGAAACAGGGCGGCCTGGAAGTCATGAAAAAGAGAAATGAAGAAAAAGCAGCTATTCTGTATGATTTCCTGGATTCATCAAAACTGTTCAAAGGAACTGTCGAAAAGAAAGACCGCTCCCTGATGAACGTACCGTTTGTCACAGGAGACAAGGAACTGGATGCTTTATTCATCAAGGAAGCAACAGAAGCCGGTTTTGTCAATCTGAAAGGACACAGAAGTGTCGGCGGAATGCGTGCAAGCATTTACAATGCCATGCCGATTGAAGGCGTACAGAAACTCGTCGAATTCATGAAAGCATTTGAAGAAAGGCACCCGGTGAACTGACATGCCTTATATTCATACATTAAATAACATTTCCGAAGAAGGCCTTCATCTTCTCAAAGCAGATTACCATCTGATTGACAATGCAAAGGACGCTGATGCGATTATCGTCAGAAGCGCTGACATGCATGAAATGGATTTCTCTGATAAACTTCTTTGCATCTCCCGTGCAGGTGCCGGTGTCAATAACATTCCCCTCGACAAGTGTGCCGAACAGGGTATCGTCGTATTCAATACACCTGGTGCAAATGCCAATGCCGTAAAAGAGCTTGTTCTTGCAGGTCTGTTTATGGCAGCAAGAGATATTTCCGGAGGTATCGAATGGTGTATCGCAAACAAGGATGATGAGAATATTTCCAAAGATATGGAAAAGGCAAAAAAGAACTTTGCCGGAAATGAAATCAAAGGAAAAAAACTCGGTATCATCGGTCTTGGTGCTATCGGTATTGAAGTAGCCAATGCTGCTTCAAGACTTGGCATGGAAGTTTACGGATATGATCCGTACATGTCTGTCAAGAATGCCTGGATGTTATCAAGGAATGTCCATCACGCCTTCAGTGCGGAAGAGATCTTCCGTGATTGTGAATACATCACATTGCACATCCCTGCCACAAAAGATACAAAAGGCATGATCAATGCCAAGGCATTCTCCATGATGCACAAAGGTGTTGTCATCCTCAACTATGCAAGAGACAGCCTGGTCAATGATGATGATATGGCAATCGCTATTGAAAGCGGTGTTGTTCGCAAATACATGACAGATTTCCCGAATCCGAAAGTCATGAAGATGGAACATGTGGTTGCTACACCGCATCTTGGTGCATCAACAGAAGAAGCAGAAGACAACTGTGCCAAAATGGCTGTTGAGGAAATGGTCGATTATATTGAAAACGGAAATATCCGCAATTCTGTCAATTATCCGAATTGTGATATGGGAAAATGTACAAGCAAAGCAAGACTTGCCATTTTGCACCAAAACGTTCCGAATATGATCGGTCAGATTACAACCGTTCTTGCAAGCGACCATATTAACATTGACAATATGACCAACGCTTCCAGAGGTTCTTATGCATACTCCATGTTTGATCTTGGATCTGATGTCAAAGAAGACCTTATTGCCTCTTTGAAACAGATTCAGGGCGTCATGCGTATCCGTTTAATCTAAAAAGACACACAATCTGTGTCTTTTTTTTATTTTATTCCGTACATGTATTCAAGAACCAGTTTCTTTGTCTTCTCTTCTCCAAACATCTTTCTGACCTGATCCACAGCGGGTCCGCCATGATCTAAAAGCCCCTGGGCAAAAGCGCGGTTCTTCCCCTGCTTTTCAATCGGATTGCAGGTTTCTGCTCTTTCCAGTTCTTTTAAATACAGCTGGAAATATTTTTTCAGACTGATGTCCGTCCGCTTGTCTTTGAATTTTGTCTTTTTGGCATAGCTGCATTTATATAACAGTGCATCATACCAGTGTTCACCGGATGTATGGTCAGGAATATCCTTATCTCCATCCTTGATTTTCTGACATTCATTTTCCATGGTTCTGTCATCATGGTTCAATAATGTATCATAGAATTCTGCAATCTGTGTCTTGTTTCCCATAGCTTTTACAGTATCCATGTTCAGTAACGGAACATCTTTCCTGTCACATGCAAGGACGATTGTCTCCATTTTCATCAAGCCCATCATGCCGTTCATGGTCAGAATACAAAGATTTCCGATATTTTCAATATCGTATACTTTGACCACAAAATGCATCATATTTTTTGACATATGTGCATCTTCGCCAAGCGGAACCTCCGTAACCTGATAACGGTTTTGCAACTCGCTTAATACATATTTTCCGATAAAATCCACATTCATTTTTTTACCCCCTTTTATTGTAATGCAGGATGTTTTATTCATCAATCTGATACATTGCATTCAGACACAATTCTGTCTCTTCCCCGTCATCAGCAAACAATTCTCTTTTGAATGCAATATGGTTATGTTTGAAACACAGCTCCAGGAAACAAAGGAAGATGCCAATATCAATCCGGTTGTAGTAAGAAACTTTGTCTGCCGGCATGATGCCTCTTTTACCCAGTTTCTTATAACGATAAACAGAAAGACAATCTTCATTTTTGACAAGCCATGGCTGTGTATTACAGGCACTTGGTGTAAATCTGACGATGTCTGTAACGCCTTTTATCTGTTCTCCCTGCCAGATTTCTTCCACCGGTTTGCGCTTGCTTTTAAACATATCTTTACGGAAACTTGTTTCATTTTCGATTTTTTTGATTCCAATCATGATGACAAAAGAAAGATCGTTATACGTTAATTCTTCCGGTTTTCCGATACCGAACCAGAGTGTGCCGATGTTCTTTGAAACAAGATACAGATCTAGCTGTTCACCAAGATAACCTATATTCTGCAAATAGTTTCCCTTCTGTTCACTATACAGTAATATACAGTATTCCTGGCCTCTTTTGCATGAAGTTTTTTCTGCAGGCACGATCTCTATAGCTGTCCTGATATCGGGATATAAAGGCGTAAATGTAGTATATGCTTTTTCGATATCCCTTAATTCTTCTGTGGCAAGGCTCAATGCACCTGTATTACGGAACAGATGAAAGGATTTGCGCTTAAAAATCATATTATATAATTCTTCATTCATACATTGTTTCTTCTTTTAACAAAATTATTAATTTATTGATAATGATTCACAAGTTTTTACTTTATCTGTTTAACGGACGTTCTTTTTGCACAGAGAATCATCCAGAAGAAAGCTTTTAAGCAATATAACACCATAATCCAAACAGGAAGAATCATCCCTTCTTCGGATATCTCCAGGAAAAACAGGCTGTTTCCTCCATAGGGATTCACTATTTCATAAGCATATGCACCGATTTTCTGTAATCCATGATAGGAATCCGGATTTTCCATCTGCTGTGCTTCATATTCTTTTCCGTTCAGAACCATCACGTTCTTATCCGGATCATAGTGTATATCTCCCTCATAATCTTCATCGAATGCATGACTGTCAATATCCCGTAAATAATCAAAGGAATCCAGAGAAGACGGACAAAACAGATGATACTCAAAATTGAAGCCGAACAAAAACATAACATATACGACAGGTACTGCTGCCAAAGCAGCTCTCCTTTTGAATTTTATCTTTCTGAGCAATAAACCCAGTGCACATTCCCCTGCAGCAACAGAAAGAATACTGACTAGAATGACAGCCAAACCATGTCCGTCCGGAAAATAAAACGGAATATGATACAGTGCATGGCTGAATACACTGAAACAGACATAAACCAGAAATGTAACAATCACACCTGTCGAAACAGAAACTGCATGGCGATAGGAATTGTCCTTGTTTTTAGCATACAAAAAATAAGCGATGATGGTATTTGTCAGCATGGTATACAGAATAGCGCAAGCCAGTATCACCGCATCTGCAGATCGCATGGAGTTTTCCAGAAAAACAGCTACACTTTCGGCCATATCCGGAAGTGAAGGATCAATGTTGATACCAAAACCGATCATGCCGTAAACATGATCATCATACACTAGCGTATAGTCTGCGGAAACTGTCAAATCCGCATTTTGCAAGGCAAGATAATTCTGACTGATTGCCTGTATGGCAGAAAATGTCCTGAACAGCGTAAACACAAAGAACAGGATGCCGATCAATAACATGATTTTCCTGAAAGATATATATTTTTTCATATAAGTACTTCCATTTTAATGAATAATCTTTGCATGTATATCCCTTTTTTCAGAGAGAAGCCTTGTCAATTCTGACAAAGTATTTTCCTTCATTTTCTCCGACAATTCTGCCGCCGTTTTTCAACATCACCCGTAAAGATGCAGGATTGTTTTGATTGACTCTCAAATAGACCTCCTCTTCCGGAATAATATCTTTTGCGATCTGTAATGTCAGCTTTAACCCTTTTGTTCCGTATCCTCTTCCCCTGTACTCTTTTCCGATATAATAGCCGATATGACCGGCACCGGTACGAAGAGCTTCATTCAGATAATGGCGTATCCGGAATTGTCCGATAATCGAATCATCTTCCCACAGGAAAAGAAATGTTTCCGGTACCATCCATTCTGGAAGATTAATGCCTTTGGCATATCGGATCATGTCCGGAAGAGCCTTTTGTCTGAATGCTTCCGGGCTGATCCCATGCCATTCATTTGTTAATCCGTTTTCATCTTCCGGCATGTCTTTGACAAACAGCCATTCTTTCTCGAGGTCTTCAAAATTTGCTTCTTTCAGATAAAGCATTGTCAATCTCCGTCTGTTTCAGCCAGTCTTCTTTCTTCAGGATATAATCCTCACACTTTTCTGTTGTTCCGAAAGCAGTTTGAAAGGTGTTATAGGCATAATGGCTAAAACCGGTTTTTTCGATAACCCTTTTTGATTGTTTATTGGAAAGAAAATGTCCACAGAATATCACATCCAGATTTACTTCTTCAAAAAGATACCGGATGACTTTCCTGACAGCTTCCGGCATCAGTCCCTGTCCCCAATACGCTTTGGATAAAACATATCCGATTTCCCTGCATCTTAATGCTGAAAACTCAGGATAGTGCTCTTCATTATACATTTCAATACCTAAAGAACCGATGACTTTTCCTTCATATTCAAC
>JAFYCG010000341.1 GCA_017539825.1 Solobacterium sp.
CGAAATTTGATGATGATCACAAAGGCTCGGGGTGCCATTATAATTTGCGGACATTAAGGAAAATGGAACGAGAACGGGACGAGGCAGAGTATCGTAGTTTGCTTGGGTATGACGATTTTCTGCTTGTGAACGGCACTGACATGACGGAAGAGGATCATAAAAAGATAATGCAGATTATCGAAGTCATGATGCACACGATAGGATTGTGGCCTGAAGGGTATAGACATGCATATAAACGGCATGGGAAGATATTTTACAAACCGTACAGGAACTACTTCGACATTGCACCGAACTGCGTTGGATATTGGATGTGGGAACGAATGAAAGTAGCTGGCCATGCTGAAGCGCATAGGGTCGGAAATGGCGAGATGTGGCATCTGACACGGAGAGGATTGGACTGGCTCGAAATGAAATTGGAGATGAAAATTTATGATGAAGAAGATTGAATAAAAGGCGGTGAAGTGGGAATGAAAGCAAAAGTGTTCCTAGACAAATATGACGTTCAACGCATTGTAGCAAAGCACTATAACGTTGATCCAAAGAACGTTGATGTGCATTTGTTCATTGCGACAGAATGTTACGGCATGGATGAACATGATGCAGCCGCAATGGAAATAATCGTCACAACAGGGGAAAAAAACTGTAAAGGAACCAAGTTTAGCTCTGACGATGGACAGGCGGTGAATCTTGGATGATAAAATACAAGGTCGGAACGCCGCATAAGCGCAAAAGCAAGAAAGTCCAATGCAGCTTTTGCGGGGAATGGTATCATACCAGACTAGATCCACAGAATTTCGTCTGTTATGATTGCAGGGCGTTTTTCAAAAGAGAAATGAGCGAGCCAGTTCATGAAACTGCAAAGATGTTCCGAAGGAACGGAGGTGATTGAATGCTGCGGCATATGTCTGTAAGCATAGAGGGACTTCTTGCCATGAGCGATGCGAGAATGAAACGAATGCTGAACAGCGTAAAAGATGAGAACGGGAATCAACCAACGCTAGAGGAATTCAGAACATATCTGAATCATGAATTGTCTATTGGCCACAGGTTGTTACCTGTTCCGGAATGCGATAATTTTGATCCGGTAAAAGGTTGCCTCGGGCATGAAGTTGAAACAAAAAGGCGGTGATTAGATGACTATTTACGACATGATAATCAAGATGGACAAAGAGAAAATGGCAGAATTCCTTTACCGATTTGCCCGGGATACTATTAAACAGTTTAGCAATTTCCAGATGCCTGATAAAGATGTAATCATGAAGCTTCTCGAATGCGAGCAACCGGAGACATGACGAAACAAGGAGGTATTACCATTGACTTTGAAAGAAAAGATCCAACTGGTAGGGCTGCTTGATCTGTATACGATGGAGCTTGCTGAGAAGAACATAAAGCGGGAGAAGGACAAATACGGATGCGTCATCCCGACCAAAGCGCTATATTCCCATGCGCGTATCATCTCAAACAAGCTGTCAACCGAAGTGGAATCCGAGCTGAAATCGATATGGCAGGCTTGAAAACTGATTGGAGGTATCTGGAATGAAGCACGATCAATTTGCATACATGAAGAATAAAAAAGGCTCGATTATTCGCCTGAACACGCAGTATATCACGGGGTATGGTTTCTCTGAAGAAGAAGACAGGACTGTTGTCTGTATTTTGGGAGAGAGATGTGCGGTGTATTTTCCCGGGGATCAGACGCACGAAATAGCCACAGCATTCAATAGCATAGGGGTTCGGGAAGGTGATTGAATGGCAAAGTATAGCATATTGATTGAGTACGATGACAGCATGGATAAAACGGTAGATGAAGCCTTTGAGATCATTCGAGGAAACATTGAAAGCTCATTGGGAGGCTTTGTGATCCGAATTGAAAAAGAGGTAGAAATTTGGAGCAGAAATCCGTAATTCATCCGTTTATGATGAAAAAAGTTTGAAAATTTGAATTGGTTGGTGATACATATGCTGACACTTCCAATAAAAAAGAAATGGTTTGACATGATCTGTTCCGGTGAGAAGAAAGAGGAGTATAGAGCATCAAGTAAATACTACACAGAGCGCTTCAAGAAC
>JAFYCG010000035.1 GCA_017539825.1 Solobacterium sp.
CCATTTCTTTGAAACCGACGAAAAAATCTTCTTCGATTATTTCGTATATTCAGAATGAGCTGACAAAGAATATCTCCTTATCGGGGTATTTCAGAAATCTGTTTGATTCTTATGTATCAATGCCGCAGGATGAAAGGGAAAAGATCATTTTCAGAGAGACATATGAAATCATTCAAAAAGCCATTCAGCAGAAGAAAAAACTGTCTATAGCCACGTACCGGAAACCGGATTATTTCCATCACCTTTCACCTTATACACTCAGTTCTTCCAAAGAAGAATTATTCAATTATCTTCTCGGGGCAAAGGAAAACCGGATCTGTTCATTCCGTGTATCAAGAATCAGGACAATTGTCATAGAAGAAGAGAAGTCATTCATTACAAAGGAACAGCTTGTTCTTTTGAAAAAGATGGAACAGTACGGTCCTCAGTTCATGATTTCAAGGGAGGAAGAAATCGTTGTAAAACTCGGACAAAGAGGAAAGGAATTGTATCAGGCACTTTATCTGCATCGGCCGGCTGTCGATCATATTGAAGGGGATTTGTATTACTTTTATTGTTCGGAAGAGCAGATCCGCCAGTATTTCTCGCGCTTTGGCAAGTATGCGGAAATCATAAAACCGGAATACCTGAGAAATGAGCTGAAGCAGTTTTATAAAGAAGCGTATGAAATATATGAAAACGGGAGGAAATGATGAAAGGATTCAGTAAGGATTTTCTTTGGGGCGGTGCAACCGCTGCAAATCAGTATGAAGGCGCTTATCTGGAAGACGGAAAAGGATTAAGCACGGCAGATGTTTATACAAACGGTGCTCACAGAGTACCGAGAAAAGTAACCTGGAGAAAAGAAAACGGTGAAACAGGAGCAACGGTCTTAAACGGTGTTTCCGCTTTGCCGGATGGGGCAATACCTGCTGTACTGGATGGATACTATTATCCATCCCACAAGGCAACGGATTTTTACCATCATTATAAAGAAGACATTGCTTTGATGGCAGAGAT
Source organism: Solobacterium sp. (assembly GCA_017539825.1). Taxonomy (GTDB): domain Bacteria; phylum Bacillota_I; class Bacilli_A; order Erysipelotrichales; family Erysipelotrichaceae; genus Bulleidia. The sequence continues at coordinate 1,000 of JAFYCG010000035.1, forward strand.
GGGATTCAAATGCTTTCGCATGTCGATTAACTGGTCACGTATTTTTCCGAATGGCGATGATGATCTTCCGAATGAAAAGGGTCTTTTGTTTTATGATGCAGTATTTCAGGAACTACAGAAATATCATATTGAACCCCTGGTAACACTGAGCCATTATGAAACACCTTTATCTCTTTCCATCCGATTTAACGGATGGGAAGACAGGCATTGTGTTGATGCGTATGTCAAATATGCAGAAACCGTTTTTGAAAGATATAAAGGAATGGTAAGGTATTATCTTACTTTTAATGAAATTGACTGTTTAAATCCCGATCATAATCCATATGTTTCCGGAGGATTGTTAAGAGCGGATGAGCAGGCGATTGCTTCAGCTGCATATCATCAGTTTCTTGCTTCCGCATTAACGGTAAAACTGGCAAGAGAAAAATATCCGGAAGTACAGGTGGGAATGATGCTTGCATACATGCCTGTATATGCATATACTGTAGATCCGAAAGATCAGCTGGAAGCACTAAAAAGAAATGAAGAGATGCTGTGGTTTGCGGATGTACAGATGCAGGGGTCATATCCGCCATATAAACTTTGTGAATATGAAAGGAAGGACATTCGATTACCGGAAAAAGAAGGTGACATAGATCTTCTGCGGAAATATACTGCAGATTTTGTGAGCTTCAGCTGTTATGGCTCAACCTGTGTGACAACACATGATGAAGGAGAAGAAGGCGGAGGAAATCTGGCTGTCAAATCTGTAAAGAATCCATACCTGGAAGCCAACGCATGGGGATGGGCGACAGATCCGCATGTCTTGCGCATTGCAATGAACCATTTATATAACCGTTATCATAAGCCGTTATGGATTGTGGAAAACGGAATCGGATGGGCGGATGTAAAAGAAGATGACGGATCGGTTCATGATGATTACAGAATTGAATATCTGAAACAGAATATCCGATCCATGAAAGAAGCTGTTGAACTGGATGGCATTCCTCTGATCGGATATGAGTACTGGGGATGTATTGATCTGATTTCTGCCGGTACGGGTGAAATGAAAAAAAGATATGGTTTTGTATATGTGGATATGGATGATCTTGGTAACGGAACATTGAAAAGATCAAGAAAAGATACATTTTATTGGTATAAAGAGTGTATAAACAGTAATGGAAATATCGAATGAAGACAAAAGAAAATCTAAATTTGACGGTGCTTTCCATGAATTTTGATGTATGTTTAGATATAAAAATGATATGATATTTATGCAAATATCCTCATTGCTTGCATTCGAAGCATGAGGTGATAAAATATAGATTGCAGGTAAAAAATATGGAAGATCAGGAATTAAGAAAACTTAAAAGAGTTGAATTGCTTGAAATCATGGTGGAGCAGGGAAAAGCCGTAGGCGAACTGCGCCAGCAGATGGAAGAGCAGGAAAAGCATATTCAGGAAATGGAAGCAGAACTTCAGGAAAAGACAGAAACGATTGAAAGATTAAAGGAAAAGCTGAATAAGAAAGATGAAGAAATGCAGAAACAGGTTCAGCAGATTTCCATTGTCTATAAACGGTTAAGAAACCGTCTGAATGAAAAGGATGACAGCATCCGCAGTCTGCAGGCTGCCCTGGATGAGGAAAGAGCACATCCGATCGTTTTTGAAAAAACGGATTCCCTGGATGATGCTGCAGAAGAATTAAACCGCATTTTCCAGGATGCACAGAAAGCTGCAACACAATATCTGGAAATGATCAAAAAACAGTAAACGTACATCTTGAAACAGATGGCGTTTTTTTGTGACGAAAGTTAAATTGTGATGAGAAGGGTTTTGTAGTAGAATAATGCCTGTTTCAAGGAGGTATTTGAAATGGGGGATAGATTTGACGGAAAATATTTGAAGAATATTGATTCCATGCACTTTATCATGCCGTTCATGTATCCGAACCGTTGTGACAATGAGGCATTCTTCAGTTTTAAAATCGATCTAACTGCGGTAAACGAATACATAAATAAAAGGAATGCAGAGAATCCGGAATACAAGTACAATCTGTTTCAATGCATCATTGCAGCTGCATTAAAAACAATCACTCTGCGTTCTAAATTATCGATTTTTATTCATGACAGGAAGATGTACAAGAGAAATGAAGTCAGTGCAGCTTTTACGGTCAAACAGGAGTTTTCCGATGATGGAGGAGAGGTTCTGGCATTTATTCACAGCAAGCCTGACTGGACAATCGATGATCTGCATAATGAAATTCACCGTCAGCTATTAAAGCTGAAGAACAAGAGTTATGTGGATGAATCAACAGGTATCATGGACAAATTTAATCAATTGCCAAAGTTCATTTCCAGACCGATTGTCAGTGCAATCTGCCATCTGGAGAAAAAGGGTATGATCTTACCTGCACTGGTTGAAACCGATCCATATCATTCGACTGTTAATTTTGCCAATCTCGGTTCCATCGGATTGCCAAGCGGCTATCATCATCTGACAAACTGGGGTACAACCTCCATGTTTATTGTCATAGGAAAAGCAGACAGAATGCCTTTCTATGAAAATGATCAGGTTGTATTTAAAGATGCGGTTGAGCTGAATATTACCATGGATGAGCGTATTGCAGACGGCTTCTATTTTTCCAAATCCATGAAGATGATGCAGTATTTCCTGCAACATCCGGAACTTCTGGAACATCCGTTTAATGAAAAAATGGATGATGAAGTATATCGAAATCTATAAAAAAAGCGTAAATCTCAAATTTACGCTTTTTCTTTACGATTGATGATTGGATTATTCAACAACTTTCAGAGCTTCACGAGCTACATCATAGTCGGAATCTTTTGCTTTTGCATATCCTGTATGAGAGTAGATAGCGAAGATTTCTTTACCTTTTTCTGTCTCGGAGATTTCAATCAGAGAATCCTGGAGAGCTGTCTTGAATTCATCGTTGTAGATGTCAGGATTAGCTTTTGTTACTGCAACTGTGTCGTTGTAGATACCTTCTGTAACGCCGATAACGTTGAGTTCATCCCAAATGGAGCCACCGTCAACACGGCCGAGACCCTGATGGTTTGTCTCATCAACCTGATCGGAAGGAAGATTCCAGGAACCTTCATAGTCGTTTCTTCCGTCAGCGTAGCAAACGATAATGTCAACCTGCTCAGCAGCAGCCTGCTGGAAAGCAGCCATATAACCATCTAATGTTGTGACATGAGAGAGATCAGTGATCTTCTTGCCATCATATTTTTCCATGAGCCAGAGTGTCGGATAGATATATCCTGCAGAACTGGAAACGTTCATAACTGCCCAGTTAGCAGCATCGAGGTCTTCCCATGTGAGTTCTTCGCCGTTGTTAACTTTAGCAGCGAGTTCTTTTCCGTATGCGGATGGTGTAGCGTAGATCAGTGAACGGTAGAATGTAACCTGTGGTCCGTTCTTTTCTGTTTTGTTAGCTTCGCCATTCCAGTCAGCCGGATTTTCGGAGTCGTTGGACAAACCGTTACGTGTAGCTGTCAGAATAACTTCGGAATTGTCAGAATACAGAGCATATGTTCCGCCTGGCAGCCATGCAACATCAACTGCACCAGCTGTGAGAGCTTCACCTGCTGCTTCGTAAGAATCACTGACTGTGATATCAACGTTACCGATTGTGTAGCCTTTTTCAGCCATTGCATCGATAACAAGCTGTTTGAGATCTTCTGTGCCGGCAAGAATTTCACCCGGGTCTCTGGATGGTACAAACTGGAAACGCAATGTTGCAATTTCCTTGTTTGCTGTTTCTTCTGCAGTACTGCTTGCAGCACCTGCTGCAGATGTGCTGCTGGAACCACCACCTGCTCATAAAGCAATTGCCAGTGCAGAAGCACCGATTTTTTTCATGTTCATTTCTTTCCTCCCTTTGAACATGCACTATTATAGACGAAATTATGAGGCAATGAAATGGAAAAATCTTTGTTTCTATTAACTTTCCTTTAAATATAACAGACGAAAAAAGAAAAGTTTCCAAAACCTTGTTGTCATTTTCAGAAAAAGAACGCAGAATTGTGTGATTTGCAAAGAACAGGGAATCAGAATACAATTGTTGCAGTTAAAGGAGTTTATGTTTATGCCATGTACAACATTATTAGTCGGTAAAAAGGCAAGCAATGACGGATCTACTGTTATTGCCAGAACAGATGACGGTTTTTTCGATGAAAAGAAACTGATCGTCGTAGATGCAAAGAAACAGCCAAAGAAATACAAGAGTGTGATCAGCCATCTGGAAATCAAACTGCCGGATCATCCGATGCGCTATACCGCAAGTCCAAGCATTGATAAAAAGAACGGCATCTGGGCAGCCTGCGGAATTAATGAGGCAAATGTCGGTATGACCGCAACAGAGACAATTACTTCCAATCCAAGAGTTATGGGTGCAGATCCGTATGTCGTATATCAGAAGGCAAAGACAAGAAAAGAAAAGGATATCATAGGCGGATTGGGAGAAGAGGATTATGTTGTTCTGGTTTTACCGTATATTCACAATGCCAGGGAGGGCGTGATCCGTCTTGCATCCCTGCTGGAAGAATATGGCACATATGAGCCAAACGGAATTGCCTTTAATGATGCGGATGAAGTCTGGTGGATGGAGACCATCGGCGGACACCATTGGATCGCAAAGAAAGTGAAAGATGATTCCTATGTGGTTATGCCGAACCAGTTTGGATTAGATAATTTTGATCTGGAAGATGCCTTTGGAGAACAGAAAGAAAACATGTGTTCAAAAGATCTGAAGGAATTCATCGAAAAGAATCATCTGGATCTGAATCAGAACGGAACTTTTAATCCAAGATATGTCTTCGGATCCAGAAGCGATGCAGATCATATCTACAATACGCCAAGAGCCTGGTATATGGGCAGATATTTCAATCCGACAACGTATAAGTGGGATGGTGAAAATGCAGATTTCAAGCCGGAGAGTGACAATATTCCGTGGTCACTGGTTCCGGAAAAGAAAATCACGATTGAAGATGTAAAATACATTCTGTCATCGTATTATCAGGGAACACCATACAATCCTTATGCCAAGGCGGATAATCCGTTAAAAGGAATCTATCGTCCGATCGGTATCAGCCGTACGGGTGTTACCGGTATTCTGCAGATTCGCGGTTATATGCCAAAGGAAATACAGGGAATTGAGTGGATCTGCTTTGGTTCCAATGCATTCAATGCAGCCCTTCCGGTTTATGCCAATACAGACAAAATGCCGGATTATCTGAGTGATGTGACAATGGATGTTTCAACGGAGAATTTCTACTGGAGCAGCCGTCTGATTGAAGCACTTGCAGATGCAAACTACGGATCCTGCATTCAGCTGATTGAAAGATATCAGAGCACAATTGCCAATAAAGGACATCAGCTTTTGAATGAATATGATCGCAAGATGATGGATCAGAAGGATTATTCTTTCATTGCAGAGGCAAATGAAAAACTCTCTGAAATGGCAAAGAAGGAAACAACCAATACTTTAAACAAAGTGTTAAAAGAAGCAAGCAAGAATATGAAGAACGGTTATTCCAGGGCGGATAACTGAGAGAAAGGGGCTGATACATTACAGCCCCTTTTATGTAGTGAAAACTTGTTTGTTCAATATGGACAAACAAGTGTTAATAATTGTTATTTTCGCAGATAATATTTTTTAATCTGTAATTATTATCAAAGATGTTTTTATCCAGATGGTTTATTTCCAACAGATTTTGAATGCACCATTCGGGATCTTGTGTATGAAACGAATAATAAACATCATTCATTTGTCTGTAATTAAATAATTGCATAATCAATCTTGTAGAACATCTTCTTGTATAGGAAATATATCTGTACATATATCCTATCCAGAAGAGAGAACTTTGAGAATATTTTATTTTTCCGTAATTTGAATCACCAAACTGCGTTAATATACTGTTAATTCCCTCGTTGACATCCAGCGAAAGAAGGGCCGGATTATTTTTGTCCAGTGTTACCAATAAATCTGAATGCAAAAACCTTCTGATGAAAATACTTGTAGAACATTGTAATTCTCCTGATTTTTCAAAAAGCTTCCCTTGATATTCAGCCAGTAATAAACCATTATGATCAAATTTTCTCATTTTAACAGTTCCTCAATGTATAACCCGTTTTTGAATTCTCTTTTTGCCAGCTTCAGTTTTGTATCTATTTCAAAACTTCTTTCGTTTAGCCGCTGCCGGCAGTCATCCCGTTCCGGATTACATAAATAATACCTTTCAATTGGGATCAGCTTTTCCAGTGCTGTTTCAGTTCTGAATATAAATTGATTTCCCAGCTTAGAGGCTGATAAAGAATGGAGTGCAACATCTGCATTTATTTCTCCTTCTGTGAATTGTGCCATGATGTAAAACATTCTGTTATCGGCTATAGGTGCGATAATCACGTCTGCCTTTTCTATATCGGTAACAATTGACTTGATTATAGTATTCTGTGAATACTTTCCTAAGGATCCACGGTAATAACATATGGCCAGCATCCATTCCAGGGAACAGTCAAATTCTTTTACCTGTAACCCATTCAAGGAATATCTGAACGAATATACTGATGATTTAGCATTTCCATATACAAAGGATAAAGCCTGATTGTATGTTTCTCCGAGATAGAAACCTTTACCAAAATCACAATTATTCCTGGATCCATTAATGGTAATTGATGACAACCCGTTTTTTGAGCCATGGAACAATACATTTTTATACTTTTCCCGGATTAGCTCTTCTTTAACTGCATTTATTCTGTAATTGTTATTGTAAATATATGAGTAGAACTTTTCGTAAACTGTACTTGTCGTTTTGCCGTTTTCTCTGATTTCATTCAGTGTTGTTCTTGATATTCCTGTTATATTTGACAGTTCCAGAGCATTCATTTTTTCTGATTCAAGAATAAACCCGATGTCTTCTTTTATTTTGTATTCATACTCCATAATCATCATTTTTATCTCCGTGATTCATTATATCATTAAAACTTATTTGTTCAACATGGACAAACAAGTTTATTGTACTGAAGTATATTTCCAAAGCAAAATCACCCTTCGGAAGGGTGATTGAATCATTTACTGAGATTATCAGTGAACAGTGCAGGTTTCTGACAGGTTGTATTGATTTCAATAAAGCGTTGTTCTTTACTGCTTTGTTCGATCGCTTCAATAACGTCTAAGACATGAACTGCCATTTCCTTATTTGCCCTGTTGATTCTGTTGTTTGTGATGGCATCAGCCATTTCACTTGGTCCGACGCCTCTGGAATTATCGCTGTAATATCCTACCGGTTCCAATGCTATCGGTTCCGGTTTTGTGAATCCCTGCGGTTGTAACAGATATACAGGATCTCCGAAATGGTTTGGGTTTCCCAGAAGAAGAACGCCTTTTGTTCCGCATATCGCAAAGTCAGCTCTGTCAAAGATGATGGATTCATTGTCCTCATGAATTGTACCGATGATGCCGTTTTCCATTTCCAATACAGCAGTTACGATAGCTTCATTTGGTGTTTCGATCATTTCACCATATCCCTTCGTATTAGGGATCTGATTCAGTCTTTGCGTATAAGGCGCTTTTAAAAACGCAGATACTCTTTTGACAGGACCTAATGTTGCAACAAGGGCAGTTAAGTAATAGACCATGTAATCTCTTAGAGCACCTGCTCCAGGCGTTCTTAAAAACGGGAACATCGCTGTCAGAATATTGTTGTCCCGGGTGATGGAAATGTTGAAAGAGTTGACTTCACCGATCATTTGATCATCCAGTGCTTTGATGGCTGTCTGGAAACCTGTGCCCAGGAATGTATCCGGAGCAGATCCCAGATACAATCCTTTTTCATCTGCCAGCGCACAAAGTGCCTTTGCCTGTTCTACGGTAGATGCTATGGTTTTTTCGGTATAGACATGCTTGCCTGCATTTAACGCCTGCTTGATTAAGTCATAATGCGTTTCTACCGGTGTCAGAATGACAACGATATCAATGTTCTCATCTTTCAACATGTCTTCATTCGTTAAGGCAGTGATACCGAATTCTTTCGCTTTTGCTTCTGCATGGGAAAGATTTCTTGCCGAAATTGCCTTGACTTCGAGGTTGGCAAATCTTTCTGTCATGTTCTTTAAATAGATTCCGCTGATTGCTCCGGATCCGATAATACCTATATTATATTTTTTCATGTTCTGTCCTTTCTGTTGATGTATACCTAATTTTATCATAAAACATAAATCTGAAGAAATCGCAGCATGTGAATTGTATTTCAATAAATACGTGAAGATATTGTATAATGATTTCAGATATAGCTTATAAAACATAATAGGAGAAGGTATGAAACTGAAGATTGACTCTTTGAATTCTTATCAATGGGCTGAGGCAGGAATCGCTTTACCCAACTATGACGTCTGTGCAGTTTACAAACAAACAATTGAGACACCAAAGTGGGCACACTTTGGCATTGGCAACATTTTCCGCATCTTTATCGGCAGTATTGCTGACAAGCTGATCGAAGATAAAGATATGGACACAGGTATTACCTGTGTGGAAACATTTGATTATGAAGTCGTGGATAAAATTTACAGGCCGTTTGATAATCTGATGTTAAGCGTAATTCTGAATAATGACGGTACAAAAGAAAAGAAGGTTTTAGCACCCTTCGGTGAAGCCGTAAAAACACAATACACCGATGTGAAAGAATGGAAGAGATTGAAAGAGATATTTGCGGCACCTTCCTTACAATTTGTTTCATTCACTATTACGGAAAAAGGGTATGCATTAAAGAATGCAGATGGAAATTACTTTGGTTTTGTACAGAAAGATCTGGAAAACGGCCCGGATCAGGCAACGCATGCAATGAGTGTTGTAGCAGCAATGCTGTATGAAAGATGGAAGGCAGGCGCATATCCGTTAGCTTTAGTATCCATGGACAACTGTTCCCACAATGGTGAGAAACTGCAGGAAGCAGTTTGGGAAGTTGTTGATGAATGGAAAAAGAGAGGTTTTGTAGAAGAAGAGTTTGTATCCTATGTGCATAATGAAGATGTGGTTGCTTTCCCGTGGACAATGATTGACAAAATTACCCCAAGACCTTCTGAAGAAATAGCGGATGAACTCGAAGCATCCGGCATTGAGGATATGCAGCCTGTCATAACGGATAAAAAGACGTTTATTGCACCATTTGGCAATGCCGAAAAAATCCAGTATCTTGTTGTGGAGGATCATTTTCCAAACGGCAGGCCGCCGCTGGAAAAAGGCGGTGTTTTCATGACAGACCGTGAGACAGTCAACAAATCGGAAAGAATGAAGGTCTGTACATGCTTAAATCCGATTCATACGGCATTATGCACCTATGACTGCATGCTTGGGTATGATCTTTTTGCGGATGGAATGAGTGATCCGGAATTATCCAGACTGGCACATCACATCGGATACGTGGAAGGCATGCCTGTTGTAGCTGATCCAGGTATTATCTCTCCGGAAGAATTCCTGGATGAAGTCGTCAAAGTCAGAATGCCGAATCCGTATCTCGGTGATACATCTCAGCGTATTGCGGTTGATATTTCCCAGATGGTAGGCATTCGCTTTGGTGAAACTGTTAAATCATATGTCGCAAAAGAAGGCAATGCAGAAAATCTGATCGGCATACCTCTGGCAATTGCCGGATGGGTCCGTTATCTGATTGCACTGGATGATGCAGGAAATCCGTTTGAGCTTGCACCGGATCCGATGATCCCGGAGCTGCAGGAACAGTTAAAAGACTTGCAGTTTGGAAATCCCGACAGTGTGAAAGATGCATTGAAACCGATACTTTCTAATGCCAACATCTTTGGTTCTGATCTTTATGAAGCAGGGATCGGGAATACCATTGAAACCATGGTCAAAGAGATGCTTACAGGAAAAGGTGCAGTAAGAGAAACGCTGAAAAAGTATCTGGACTGATATCGTGAAAAGCCGGGATTCCGGCTTTTTGTTTTCCATGAAATAAAATTCTTTGACTTTCTGCATCTGCACTGACAAAGTGTGATAGACTTAAAGCATGAAGAAAAAAACGATTGGGATCATTATGGGAATTGCGGGTATGGTTTTTCTCAGTTCTACAATAGCTGCTATCGGGGCAATACTGGTGTTTGCTTTTGGAGAAGACCATTCGGTGAATGAATATATGCAGGAATTGATCATCATGACTGTATTTTTCTGTATGGATATAGCGATGGTTCTTTACGGCAAAAAAATGTATGACCAATCGGAACCCTATGCTGAAAAAAGAAAACTGCTGCCATGTACATGGCTTCAGCTTTCCTTTTTTATCGGTATTCTGATGATATTTTTCGAAGTGCATGCTTATACCGGTCTCAGCATGCAGGGTGATCCTTATGTCATGATGAGAAGGATGTCCATTACGATGATTGTCTATATCGGAATCGGTTTTTTTATCATTCGGGAAGGCAGAGTCATCCACAGAGGAATTGACGTTGCCAGAATTGTACGCGGCTTTACTTTGAATCGCAACAGAAGGTTTGTGATGGCACCGAAAGAAGTCAAAGACGGCAATGTTACCGGTTTTGTTTTCGGGAAGGTCAGGGAAAACGATACGGTTTATTTGATTAATCCTTCCGGAAACCCAATGGAATCTTCAATTGTCCGGATACAGAAAGACGGCAATCCGGTTAAAGAGATCTCCGATTGTTCCGTTGAAATCACTTTACAGGATCATGATGAAAATAAGATGAGCGGAGATACAATCATTTCCGGCATACAGCCTGTGTTGTCCAATAAGGCAATCAATATTGTAGAAAATCCTTACCTGCTTACCATGATCCATGCTTTCTCACACAGACTCAGTGATAACGCAGGCATGAACATGTTGATTTATGCAATCTGTCATGCACATTATCTGACACCGGTAATGATGGAAAAACCACGACTCGGTGCAGAAGACATATTAAGAGTGATTAAAGAAAATGCGAATGTCAGGTTTATGCGCGTATCTGCTAATATGAAGGAAGGAGATGCTGCTTTGCCTGTATTCACGGATTGGGATGCATTCAGAAGATACCATACGGTCATGGAAGAACCGGATGCAAAAACATTGATTGTATCCTTTCCGCAATGTATCGATTTAATGAAGCAGAATTATCAGGGCATTGTCATCAATCCTTTTGGACCGCAGCCTTTCTATCTCTCTTCGAATTTTGTCAAACACATCGAAGGGCTAGAGGGATACAAGAAAGATTTCAAGACAGGAAGAAGTGAATCATAAGACGGCTCAGTTTCTTGGAAGGAAGATATGTGAATATAATGATTGCAGAAAAAAACACTTGTCGTATTATTTCCGGGTGAGTGTTATGATTGTGTCATGGTGTTATTCCAATAGTATATCTGTGAATGAATCATACAAAATTTGATCCGGTGAAAGGGAAAGATTATGTATACAAATGAAGTTTCTGAAAATTTTCTCTACAACAATCACATCGTATTGTCAAAACGGGTGAAACAGACACGCAGTAATGATGTATGCCTGGAAATTCATCTGCACGATATTCAGGCCAGAGGTGTGGATGAAGCGCATCTGGAATATGGAAATGCGATAAAGATGATGGCAAGAATTCTGAAAAAGCTTTTGTTTTCCGGATTCCCTGTTTCCATTTGTGAATGGAACGGAAATGAAAGTGACTGTGAAGCGGTCATTCCTGTAAAGTCAACATTTCTGGAAGATGAGAGAAGAATCATACAGGAAACATTTCAGGGAATACTGAAAGAAGCAGACAACATAAATGATACAAGCAAAATGGATATCAATGAGTTTGAATTCAAAGGGCATGTCATGGATAAAAAAGACAGCCGTGATCTCATTAATCTGATTTATCTTTTGCCAAACCATTGTCTGGGCAAATCTCATGCATCACAGAAAACTTTTTCCGCCTGTCTGATGAAGGATATTCGTGTCAACGGAGGAAAGCTGGAAGTTGTGATGGAGGGATTCAATCAGTATGCTTCTTCAATGGAGGAACTTTATACACATGTTCGTACACTTGCCCATTTATATCAGTTTGAATATCAGATAGAAGAGAAGGAAGAAGAATGAAACTGTCAATGGTACAGATGTCCATGCGTAACAACATGAACGAAAACTATAAGAAGACATTGCAGTATATTGAAAAAGCATCAGGCAGTGATCTGTTGTTTTTTCCTGAGCTTCAATTAACACCTTTCTTTCCCCAGATTTCCGGATTAAATGCAGATCCGGCATTAAGCAGGGAAACCGATGCAAGATTAAAGGGAATTGCCTACCAGGCACAAAAGCATCATATGATTATTTCCCCCAATGTATATCTGGAGAAAGACGGGAAGAAATACGATGCCTCTTTGTGGTTTGACAAACAGGGAAAATCCCATGAAATTGCCAAGATGGTACATGTGATGGATGCACCGAATTTTTATGAGAAAGAGTATTATACGCCTTCAGAAGAAGGGTATATTGTCCATGAGACACCATACGGAAATATCGGTATTGTCATCTGTTTTGACAGGCACTTTGCAGAGAGTTTCCGTACATGTGTGAATAAAGGTGCAGATCTGATTATCATTCCGACTGCCAATACAAAAGAAGAGAATATGGAATTATATAAATGGGAAATGTGTATTATGGCAATGCAGAATGAGGTGTTTATTGCCATGTGCAACAGAGTCGGAAAAGAAGGGAAAATGCACTTTGCAGGGGAATCATTAATCATTGATCCAAACGGAAATATTCTCTTTATGGCTGATGACACAGAACAGCTTATCACATTTGATCTGGATATAAAAAAGGCCAGAGAAGTTCGTAAAGAAAGACCGTATATGGAATGCAGAAGGAAAGAAATGTATGAATTGTGAAAAAATTAATGAAGAATTATTAGAGTTTCTGGACAAGAGTCCAACATGTTTTCATGCGATTGACTATGTGAAAAAGAAACTGGAAAAACAAGGATATCAACAGCTTCTGGAAGGGAAAACATGGAATCTTGAAGAAGGCGGAAAATATTATGTCACAAGAAATCTATCCAGTATTATTGCCTTTCAAATACCCAAAAAGAATTTTACCGGGTTTATGATCGGGGCATCACATAGTGATTCACCGACATTTAAAATCAAAGATAACCCGGAAATTGTATCTGACGGGTATGTAAAACTGAATGTGGAGAGATATGGCGGAGCATTGTTCCATACATGGTTTGACAGGCCTTTATCCGTGGCAGGAAGAATTGTTTACAGGGAAGGCAACAAATTAATATCCAAACTTGTAAATCTTGACAGGGATCTTCTGATGATTCCGAGTCTTGCCATTCACATGAACAGAAAGGTCAATGATGAATCATCACTGAATGCACAGACAGACATGTTGCCGATTATCGGTTCCGAGGAATGTAAAGGAGAACTCATGAAAGAGGTCTCTGATGGAAAAGAGATACTTGGTCATGATTTATTCCTTTATATCCGTGATAAAGGTTCTGTCTGGGGAGCAAAACAGGAATATGTTTCCCATGGCCGCCTGGATGATTTGCAGTGTGGATATGGGAACATGATCGGTTTCCTGGAATCAACACCGAAAAACAGTGTCCCTGTTTTTGCCATTTTTGACAATGAAGAAGTCGGCTCTCTGACTAAGCAGGGTGCAAATTCCACATTCCTTGAAGATACATTAACAAGAATCTGTTTTGCCTGCGGAAAAGACAAGGAACAGGAAAAAACAGCTGTTGCCTCATCCTTTATGGTTTCCGCGGATAATGCACATGCAGTTCATCCAAACCATGGTGAGAAGGCAGATCCTGTAAACCGTCCGCAGATGAACAAAGGCATCGTCATTAAATTCAATGCCAACCAGAAATATACGACAGATGCCGTAGCACAAGGATTCTTCAAAGATCTTTGCAGCAGTGTGAATGTTCCGACACAATCTTTTACCAACCGTTCAGACATGCCGGGAGGAAGCACCTTGGGAAATCTTTCCAATTCCCATGTATCTTTGAATACAGTAGATATCGGTTTGGCGCAACTGGCAATGCATTCCTGCTATGAAACAGCAGGAACAAAGGACACAGAATATCTTGCAACAGCGATGCAGAAGTTCTTCTCCTCTTCCTTTATTCAGGAAGAAGAAGGAACATATCTGATTGACTGAAAGATTATTGTTTAACAAATACGCAAATGATGTTATAATCATTTGCACAAACGGGGTCGTAGCTCACCTGGGAGAGCGCATCGCTGGCAGCGATGAGGTAGAGAGTTCGAG
>JAFYCG010000342.1 GCA_017539825.1 Solobacterium sp.
AACATATCCCAATGCAAGACGATCGAAGAGGTTTCCTGCCGCTCCGCCGATCATCATCGCAAGTGCAATGGCAACAGGTTTGGCCGGTTTCTTTTCATACAGGTAATAAATCATTACCCCGATTGCCACAGCAGCAACCATGGAAAGAAAAAACTGCTGTCCTGACAACAGCGACCAGGCCATACCAGTATTCTTTACATATGTTATATGGAAAAAATCGGGAATGATGACTACATCACGCAATGCTGTATTGTACTGTACATAATACTTAGTGAGCAGATCCAGAACAAATACCGCAATGATAACCGCAACAATCATGCTCCCTCCCTGTTTGTGATCAGAAAGAGTGCTTCCTCTTCCATTTCAAACGGCTCATACGCATCCATCAGTTTCTGATATGCCTGATCGAAGCGGATATCATCCATATCCTGCTTTTTCAGCTGTTCCTTGATAATGTCTGAATCCTTGTCCTTCATTGAGCCGACACGCATCACCACAACCTTATTCTCTCCGTCTAAAAGAACGATGCGATAGGCATATGCCAGATCATCATCCAAAGATCTTCTGAGGGCATCATCCGCATCAGACATGCAGACAGGAATATCACTGCATTCCAGACAGTCTTCAATTTCCAGAAGAAAAAGATCAATATCATTTTTATGGACAAAACGGAGAAAAGCCTGATTTCTTTTCGCCAGGGTTAATTCCTCCTTTGTCCAGTTTGCATCTTTCACAAAGAAATACCAGATGTGATTTTCATAATCGAGCCAGATACCCTCTTCCGCCTCAAGATCCAGTATTTCACCAACTTTCACTTTCATCATAACCTCTTACCTGTAATACAGGAGCACTTCCAACATGTATTGTGAAAAAAGATCCACAAATTCATTCAGCTTCTCATTGTCCTGATTGGCATGAATAAATATATATTCATCCGTGGCATAGTGGACAAAGATCAAAACTTCCGGTTCTTCCTTATCCGGATCATATTCTTCCAAGCCGTTCATGGATGCAAGATCATACTGTACAATCAGTTTCGAAACATACTGTATGACATCTTCACGAACATGCACATCAATTTCCTTTTCCGTTTCCATCGGGTCAGGTCCTTTAATGGTGTAATAAATACCGTCATCGTTGATGTTCATGACATAGTATACCGTTCCGTCTTCACTGCTGATTTCAAATGCGGAAATCTTGTTTGAGGAAAGACTTGTCGGCAGTTTTCCCGTCAGATCATACCTCGCTTTTATCTCTTCTGCCCCAAGATTGGAAAAAATCACTTCTTCCTCATGTTTTTTACATCCTGTAAGCATCAGAATCAAACATATCCAAATCAAAACAAATCGTTTCATTGCCACTCCTGTAACTTCTTAATATTTTACGTGACATCGTCATGAATTTGAAGAGAAAAAGACTCTTTTTTCAAAGAGTCTCGGGAATTTTAATCATTTTGATGTTTTTACATCGAAAGATTGGTCTTTTTTGTCGCAACAATCTCTTCCGGTTTTTTTGTTCCGCAGGCACTGCAGAATGCACCGTCATTTTCTTTGCCGCATTCCGGACAGAACCATTTTGCTACTTTCGGCTTGCCGCAACCACTGCAGAACTTGCCTTTATTTAAAGTTCCGCAGGACGGGCATTTCCATGTTTCATCAACCGGTTTGGCTGTACCGCAGCCGCTGCAGAACTTACCTGTGTTGCTCTTGCCGCAGGATGGGCACTTCCATGTTGTTGCAGCTGTTGCAGTTGTTGCAGGAGCGGTTGTATTAACTTCCGGCTTCTTTTGTTCTTCTGCAGGAAGTTCATATTTTTCCGGCATCAGAGTATGACGGATTTCAGCTGCCATTTTCTCATAATCCTTATAGTCTTTGGTGAGTTTGGCTTTCGGCCTGTTGCCTTCTGTCAGCTCAAAGGAAATCCTGTTGAAATAAGGACTGTTTACAACAAGAGTCACCGTGAATTCATACTCAATATCGTATTTCTTCGGATTATAGCTGATTCTCTTGCCTTCTGCATCCTTTGTATATACTTCATCCTTATGTTCTTCAATCTCCACTTCAACATCACTCAATTGTGAAAGGCTGATGATGTCGGGATTATGTGAACGCCAGTCGGTTGTACGGGTAACGATGAACTTCTTCTGTGCCTCATCAAGATAGATCTTCATTTTTGTACCGAGAACTACGGTAGGATTCAGGTACTGCAATTGTGCTTTATTTTCTTCACGGTAAGAAAGCTGCTGTTTGATTTCCTCTACAGTAGATGCCCTTCTTTCCGAAAAGAACGGTGACAGCAGGGATGCGCAATCCTTGCACATATTGCCGTCAGACAGTTTTCTGTTGCCTAAAAGACCGATGTCCTTTCCACAGATGGAGCATTGCTTTTTCTCAAAAACATTTCCAAACAAACCCATAGTACACCTCCTGTGTATTCCGCAATGAACTAAACCTTCAGAACTTCAGCATTCTTCGCTTTGGCAATATCATCAATCTTCTTAATGATCTTGTCTGTGATCTTCTGGATTTCTTCCTGTGCATCCTTCTGCACATCTTCATCCATAGTCTTGTCTTTTTTGATTATCTGATTGGCATCACGACGGATATTTCTAATCTGAACCTTTGCTTCTTCTGCATATTTATTGACCTTTTTGGTCATTTCTTTTCTTGTTTCTCCCGTCAGCTGAGGAACTGTCAGACGAATGACAGAACCGTCATTTTGCGGATTGATGCCAAGATCAGCAACATTGCATGCCTTTTCTATATCTTTCAAGCTCTGTGGATCATATGGCTTGATAATGAGCGTACGGCCTTCCGAAACAGAAATACCGGCAATCTGGTTGAGAGGTGTAGGTGATCCGTAATAATCTACCATAACCTTGTTGAGCATGTTGGCATTAGCCATGCCTGTGCGTACAGTATGCAATTCGCTCTCAAAATGGCTAACTGCCTTCTCCATTTTTTCCTTACTGGAATCTACAATTGGATAAGTCATATTATTTTTCCTCCTTATTAATGATCGTTCCGATCTTTTCTCCTTTCATTGCCCTGACAATATTGCCCTTTTCATTCATGTTGAATATCATCAATTCCATATTGTTATCCATGCACATGCTGGTGGCTGTGGAATCCATAACCTGCAGACCTTTGTTCAAAAGATCCATATATGTCAGATGTTCAAATTTTGTCGCATTCGGATCATGTTTAGGATCAGCAGAATAGACACCGTCAACACCGTTCTTTGCCATGAGAATAACATCTGCTTTAATCTCGCTGGCTCTCAATGCTGCAGTTGTATCGGTAGTGAAATACGGGCTTCCCGTACCGCCGCCGAAAATCAACACTCTTCCCTTTTCCAGGTGACGCAAAGCTCTCTTCTGGATAAACGGCTCGGAAATCTTCGGCATATCAATGGATGTCTGTACCCTTGTATCTACGCCGACTGCTTCAAGAGCAGACTGAATTGCACAGGCATTGATAATCGTTGCCAGCATGCCCATATAGTCACCCTGTACTCTGTCAATGCCAATATCCGCCAATGTCTTGCCGCGGATGAAGTTTCCTCCTCCCACAACAATAGCAATCTGAATTCCGAGATCGCTTGCTTCTTTTATTTCTTCCGCAAGTGAATGAAGGACAACCGGATCAAAGTTCTTTTCCTTTCCGGCCAATGCTTCTCCACTCAGCTTTAACAAAACACGTTTATACATGATTTCCTCCAATCTGATCTTATTATACCATTTTCATTGCTTTTTCGATATGATTATTACAGAGGTGTACTATGGAAAAATACGGAATTGTCGATACCGGCTCCAATACGATTGTTCTGATTGTTTATGAGATGGTTGAGGATATGCCTCATGTTTTAAAGTATATATCCACACCCGCCCATCTGATTGATTATGTCAAAGACGGTATCATGTCACAAAGCGGTATTGATGCCGCAAGAAAAACACTTGAAGAATATGCATGCATCCTGGATGATATGAATGTTTCCATCCGTTATGCAGATATCACCGAACCATGCCGCATTCAAAATCGCAAAGAGCTGATTGATGCACTTTCTTCCACAGGATTTCATATCATCCCCTTATCCGGTGAAGAGGAAGCTGCCTGTGATTATTACGGAGCGATGTTAACCTATAAAGAGATACGGGATGGTGTCGCTTTTGATGTGGGCGGCGGTTCAACCGAACTGATCCGTTTTCAAAACGGGGAATGCATTGATGCCATGAGTTTCCCTTACGGGTGTGTGAGACTCTCACATCTGCCCGTTGATACCGAAATCTGCCGGATCGAAATTGACAAAGCAAGAAAACAATACCCTTCCCTGGATATCAGCTGTGAAAACCTCATCGGTATCGGCGGTACAATGAGAGCAGCAGGAATAGTTGTTGATAAACTATACGGCAAAAAGAATCCAATGCCGGTGATCGATCTATCAAATACATTTGACAGGCTGAACAAACAGGAAAGCGAAGCGGTACTAGTGATGCATCAGGTTGTCGATCCTGCAAGAATCCCTGTATTTCTTCCCGGGATTCATATGATTTTGGAAATCTGCCATGCTTTTGAAGCAAAGAATATATATATCTCTGCAACCGGCATCCGTGAGGGCTTTCTGCTGAAATATGTCATCAACAGCTAATTCTTACGATTTTCTTACGATACTTCCCCTCTTTCAGATTTATGATACAATACAAACGGAGGTGTTATATGATTTCAATATTGCTTGATCTGATTATTGGTGCAATTGCCGGATACATTATCACGACTTTCATGAATATGGATAACTCCAATATGCTGTTCAACTGCTGTCTCGGACTTGCAGGCGGCATCGTAGGAGGAATGATCGGAGGCATACTCCATATAGGTCCAAGAGGACTGATTGGTCATCTGATCTTCGCCATTGCAGGTGCAGGTCTGCTGATCTGGCTTTACCGCAAATTCATCAAATAAATAACAGATCAAAAGGGACATGGCTGTCCCTTTTTTAAGTCACTAACATAAAAAAGGCTGATTTTCAGCCTTTCTCATTTGGTTCTTATTTGGAAGCCATTGCAGCAACTTCTGCTGCGAAGTTGTCTTCCTTCTTTTCAATGCCTTCACCGACTGTGTACTTAACGAATGTACGTACAGAAGAGTTGTTAGCCTTGAGATAGCCACCGCACTTCTGATCTGTGTCGAGGAAGAATTCCTGATCAACCAGGCACATTTCCTGCAGGCTCTTGGAAAGTCTGCCTTCAACGATACCTGCTTTAACTTTGTCAGGCTTGGAAGCCAGGTTAGCATCATTTGCAACGATACCTTCCTGAATTGCTCTTTCGTGATCGATAACCTCTTTCGGCATATCGTTACGGCTGACATATGTAGGATTCATGGAAGCAACCTGCATAGCCATGTTCTTTGCGATCTGAGGATCTGTTCCCTTCAATACAACAACAGCAGCAATTCTGCCACCCTGGTGGATGTAGGAACCGAAGATTTCATCATCGCTCTTTTCAAGAACTTCGAATCTTCTCAATGTGATGTTTTCACCGATAACAGCAACAGCGTTGATGATTGCATCTTTCAGGGAGATGCCTTCAGCAGTTGTCAGAGCGAGAGCTTCTTCAACTGTCTTTGCATCAGCATCGATGATTGTCTTGAGAGTTGTGTCCATCAATGCGAGGAACTTGTCGTTCTTTGCGACGAAGTCTGTCTCGGAGTTGATTTCAACGATTGCAGCTTTGTTGCCTTCGATCAGGATTCTGGACAGACCTTCAGCAGCAATTCTGCCTTCTTTCTTAGCAGCCTTTGCCAGACCGTTTTCACGGAGCCAGTCAATAGCCTTTTTGATATCGCCGTCTGTCTCAACAAGAGCTTTTTTGCAGTCCATCATGCCTGCGCCTGTGAGTTCACGTAATTCTTTAACCTGTTTTGCTGTAACTGCCATTATTCAGCCTCCTCCTTTGCCGGAGCGTCTTCTTTTGCAGCTTCTGCTTCTGCCGGTTTAGCAGCTGCACGGTTACCGTTAGCGTCTCTGCGGAAGACACGTCTTTCGCCGTTGTAACGTCTCTGCTGCATCTGAGCATGGCGCTCTTCATATTTCTGTCTTCTCTTACGTTCGAATTCAGCGGCCTGCTGTTCAACGTTGATGATGACATCTTTCATTGTAATATCGTCAACTGTTTCATCTTCCTGGTATGCATTTTCGAGAACGCCGCCCTTTGCTTCAACAACTGCATCAGCAATCAAGCTGACCATCAGTTTGATGGAACGAAGTGCATCATCATTTGCAGGAATCGGATAATCTACAGAATCAGGATCTGCATTTGTATCGATTAATGCAAATACAGGGATACCGAGTTTCTTAGCTTCAGCAACTGCATTGTGCTCTTCGAGAGGGTCAACAACGAAGATTGCATCAGGAAGCTTCTTCATTTCTTTGATACCGCCAAGGAAGTTGTCGAGTCTTTCTTTCTTCTTCAGCAATACAGACTGTTCCTTCTTTGTATAAACATTGATTGTTCCGCTTGTTTCCATCTCTTCGATTTCAAGCAATCTCTTAATGGATCTCTGGATTGTACGGAAGTTTGTCAATGTACCACCGAGCCATCTCTGGTTTACATAGAAACTGCCGGAACGAAGTGCTTCTTCAAGAATAGCAGCCTGAGCCTGTTTCTTTGTACCGATAAACAGGATCTTTCCGCCCTCTTCCGTGATCTTCTTGATTGCCTGATAAGCAACATCGAGCTGTTCACGTGTCTTTTCCAGATCGATGATGTAGACACCGTTTTTAGCGGTGTAGATGTATGGTTTCATTTTTGGGTTCCACTTACGTGTCTGGTGACCAAAATGAACGCCATTTTCGAGCATTTTCCTCATTGAAACAACAGCCATTTTTTTACCTCACTTTCCGTTGTTTTCCGCCACAGTTTCGAACTCCGCCAACACGCTTAGCATGCACGGGACGGTGAATCCACTGTGTGAGAAGTACATCTTTTGCATAGAAAAAAGATGCCAAAGAAGATATTACCATACTTTGGCATCCCGGTAAAGCATTATTTCTTTTTTGCATGCGGATGTGCAGCTTCAACTACCTTTTTCAGCCGATCCTGCGTCACATGCGTATAAATCTGTGTCGTGGACAGGTCTTCATGACCTAAAAGTTCCTGGACAATTCTCAGATCCGCACCGTTATCCAGCATGTGTGTTGCATAGGAATGGCGCAGCATATGCGGATGAATATGCATGCCGATACCTGCCTTCTCTGCAGCCTCTTCAACAATCAGCTGAATGCTTCGGGGTGTAATTTTATTACCCTTTTGCGAAACAAAGAGATAACCGTGTTCCGCCTTTCCCTTCATGAATTTTGGCCGTGAGAAATTCAGATAATACTCGATCAGCTGGCCGCATCTTGGATAAAACGGCGTCATCCGTTCCTTGCTCTCCTTGCCGAGGATTGTCAGATACCTTTCCTGCAGATGGATGTTGCGGATCTCGACGGAAGCACATTCCGACACACGCAACCCGCAGGCATACATCACCTCAATCATGCAGCGGTTCCTGACCTCCACTTCATCCTGCAGATCGTAACAATTCAGAATGGTTTCAATCTGATCATAGGTAAGAAACTCCGGCAGCTTCCTCTTTGAGGATGCTCCGTGAAACAATCTGACAGGATTGACTTCAATTCCCTCATACCGGTTGATATAGTGGTAAAACGATTTAATAGCCGAAAGATTTCTTGCATAGCTGCTGTTAGCCAGTTCCCTGTCGGAGAATTCTCCCCCTTTCAAAAGGGCGAGGTATTCGCT
>JAFYCG010000343.1 GCA_017539825.1 Solobacterium sp.
CCTCCTTCGCTAAAGGTATAGAATATCTTCCGGTTCCTGCCCCTGCTTCGAGGATTTTTGCATTCTTGGGCAGATACCGATGGATATACTGCATCGTCACATAGTATTCCAGCTGTCCATGCCTGGATCTTCTGAGACGTTCATTCTCATCTGTCTGATGATAAAAAGTGCTGATAATCTCTTTTCTGTCTTTCATTTTCTACTCCGTATTTATTCATCAATGGTATGCAAAAAAGCCGTACTGATCACAGCGTAAATCAGATAGGTAATCAGTGTTCCGAAACATACATCGGAAAGAAAATGATTTGTCATGTGAATACGGTTATAACCGTAAATCAACACAAATATACAGGCAACGATAAAACATGCAACATTCTTTCTGTCACTTCTGTTTTTGATTACATCAGCAATCATCGGCAGGGAGAACATCATTGATGCAATGGTCATATTTCCGCTTGGCCAGCTTTTGAAGTTATCATCACTTCCGGCAAGATTCGGGATCATCTGCCACCAGTTGCGGTATTCCTTCATCGGATCATCCAATGTAATCAGATATTTGTAACGCGGACGGGAAGCAACCTGTTTCAGCCAGAGATTGACATTATCTGCAGCAATACCGGCAATCAGGATCGCAGCACCCACAGCGATCATCTTATCCGGGTTCTGTTTATCCACAATACGAATCATGACATACGGAACCCAGGAATACAGCACACACCAGAACAGTACGCTCATCACCGAAAGTATCGGTGAAGATTCACCTGCGGTATACTGAAACAAAAGACGAACAGCCTTTCCGTTATAATTGTTGGAATAGTATACAGCCATAAAAAAGCCAAGTGTCAGCAATACCCTTGCCAACAAGGCATACCTTTTTCCCTTCTGCTTCAGACCCGTAAATAAACATGCTCCTGCTGCCGGATACAGGCAATAGGAGAAGTATGAACCGTATGTCGCAAAAAAGGAGCCGATCTCCGTCTTGTTTGCAAGAGCTGCATTTATGGGATAATCCCAAAAGGATCCGATCACTATGCCGGTCAGACAAACTATGATTACCGCCCAAAAACATATTTCAGGTACAGCCATGATTGTTCTTTTCTTCATTTGAACTCCTTGTCTAAAATACGATATCCTGATATCCGATCTGTGTGATCTTTTCGTTAATGAACAATATGCCCAATCCGTTTTCAGGATCCCAGTCACAATGAAATGCCAATGCAGCACTTCTTCCCTCATAGATACCGGAAAGAGGAATCACCACAGCATCCAATGTGATTCTTTTTTTGATCTCTTCGGTAGTTGTTATTTCAGGATAGTATTCATTTTCCTCTCTATCATAACCCAGTTCGCTTCGCAGGTTCTGATAGTACAAAAGAACCCTTTCCAAAAGACTGTCTTTGATTATGTTCCATTCATTCATGAAGAATGTATAGGATTCACATTGCAAAGCGTCAATCTCCTCATCCTTTTCACCGGAAACAATCAGATCAACAGCCATGCTTTCCCCATACCAGTCAAGAGTCGTCTTACCGATCCAATCATATTCGTAATATAGTTCACCGAAAACATCGTTAAACATTCTAGGCCTCCTTTACGTATCTGTAAAAATCTCTCACATCATCCAGATGTATTTTTTTATCAATGTTTATGATTCTTCCGTCTTTGAAGAACAGGCTTTGTTCACCGAGAATCATTCCATGACCTTCCTGATCCGTACTGGCCATATGGATCATCACATATCCGTCAAATTCATTTAGGACAAGCTGTATGAAACCTTTCACGACAATCCTTGTCTGTTTCAAAAGCATAATCAAAGTGTTCAGATCATATTTCACTTTATCATATTGATTCTGTACAATCTCCCAGTCAGAGGGATTGTTGTTAGGTGCTTTAATTGAAAAAACATAATGATTCGGAGAGAAAAACTGATATTCATCTGCTTTTTTCCCGAAGACTGTTTGATGTTCATATCGGAATACGCTGACTTTTTTTATCTTGTTTCCACGAATGAAAAAATACGCTCTGTAAGCCGGAACAAAACCATTGTCCCTTCTTGCACAGATGTAATATTTCGGTTCATTGTCATCTTTTTTCAATCTGTCAAAACCGAACATATAAGTCCTCCTTCCTTTTCAAAAACCATATCACAATACTTGTCCCATTGTATGACATACTCATCATGTGACAACAGGATCATATCCTCAGGCACATAAATATTTCTTCTGTTTGCCTCATCAACAAAATGGTAAACAAGATCATCTGTTTCACTGATGACTGCTTTTACATGATCAAAACCTCTTTGTACCGCAAGATACAGTCTGGTATGACCGTCAAGACAAATATACCTGTCTTTATATGGCATCACCTGGATAATAATATCCTCTTCTTTTTGAATAAATGTCTCTATCGCTTTCAGCTTATCTTTGTCGATAAAAAACTGGGATGGCTGTATCCTGTTCAGTTCTATGTCCAGTATCTCTTCCTTAGGATACTCCTTTATGATGTGGTGATCAGCATCAAAGAACATATGGATATGCGGGGCATGAAAACGGAATTCTTCAATTAAGGCAGGAAAAACATTCTTATCTTTTCCATGAACAACGGCACTATCAGAACCCATGATCTCTATTTCATACGGTTCCTCATCCACAAGATAAGCACCATGCTGGTACAGTACTTCCTTTGTAAATCTTGGATCTGTATAGCTATCTATTCTATTGATTTACATCGATAATCTCTTTCAATGTAATATGTTCATTGCGGAAACGCACACTGCTTCTTTCATTCTTCAGATGAATTGCATTCTTCGGACAGTGATGCAGACATGCATAGCAGACTTCACAATGATCCGAGAAGTATACTCTGTCTGTTACAGTGATATTGTTTGCGGGGCAGACTTTTGCGCATATACCGCATTTGATACACTGATCGTTTACAATGTAACTCTTTGCATTGTTGCCTTTTAACAGAGCTCTTCCCATAGTATTACCGACAATGGCGATAGAGGCTTTATGCAGCAGATTGAGATCGGAAACATTCTTTTTCCGTTGTTCTATATCATGGCATACAGCTGCAATCTGTCCTTCAATATCCTTTTGTGGTGCTGTATCAATCTGGTTTTGTATTTCAAATCCGGGAAGATAATTATCAACCATCTTTATCGTATTGACATAATCGAGTTTGATTCCCGCTTTCTTTGCGGCAGAGATTGCATTAGGCCTTGCCACAGAAGATGACATGCCATAGGTGTATATAAAGAAAACATAATTGGCTTTCAGGACTGCCTTTGATAAAAACGAGCGGACCATACCCGGCATTTCCCCGGCATAAACAGGACAGATGATTCCTATTGTTTCATCAGAGATTATGATTTTGTCTTCCTTCATTAACTGCGGTATTGAAAACAATTCACCGCCGATTCTTTTGGCAACATATAAACAGTTACCCGTCGCTGTAAAATAACAAATTTTCATATGCATTTCTCCCTGTTTTCCATTATACCAGAAGGAAGAAAAAAACAGGTCATCATGACCTGTCAAATCATCTGGATCAGATAGAACTTCAGATATTCTGTTTCGTTGACTGCCGGCAACACCGGATGATCCGGAGCAGCATGTCTTTCTTCCACAATACGAATACCCTTCTGTGCCTTATTGGAAGCCTCCACAAGCATCTGCCTGAACATTTCATTACTCATAAAATGTGAACAGGAACATGTCGCAAGGAATCCTCCCCTGCTTAAAATCTCCATAGCTGTTTTATTGATACTCAGATATCCCTGATACGCATTCTTTGCTGTTTTTCTGGCTTTCGTAAAAGCAGGAGGATCCAGAATAATCAGGTCATAACGGGCATGTTCCTTTTTCTTTTCTTCCAGAATTTCAAAGACATCCCCCTGTGCAAACTGAATATTCAGTTTGTTGATCTCTGCATTTCTTCTTGCACAGTCTAAAGCCGGTTCGGAGATATCGATCGCCAATACGCTCTTTGCCCCTCCTTTTGCCGCATTTAATGCGAAAGACCCGGTATGTGTACAGCAATCCAGTACATCTTTTCCCTTTGCGATCTTCTGTATGCACATGCGGTTATACTTCTGGTCCAGGAAAAAACCTGTCTTCTGTCCTTCTTCTACATTGACTTCATAGAAGATACCGTTTTCCTGAATTCTGACAACCGGTGAAGCACTCTTTTTATACCAGCCGCTGTATTGGGATAATCCTTCCTTCTGTCTTAAGGCGGAATCATTTCTTTCATAGATTCCTTCTATTCCCTGAATTCCTTCACACAATGCCTGATAGATCACTTCTTTTCTTTGTTCAATGCCATAGCTGTTGACTTCTGTCACAAGGATGTTTTCATACCGGTCTACGGTAAGACCCGGTAAACCGTCTGCTTCACCATGGATGATACGGCAGGCATGAAAGTCCTCTCCCATGACTTCTTTACGATAGGCAATCGCATACTGTACCTTCCTTTGAAAGTAGCTGTCACCATAGGTTTCATTCGGGTTATTACCGAGAATACGGACCCTGATCTTTGACGCACTGCTGTATAAGCCGGAACCTAAATAAATCCCTTTGCCTGTAAATACATCGGTAATACTGCCGTTGGAAATATCTTCGGACTGTTCTGTGATCTCGTCTTCATAGACCCACAGATGTCCGTTACGAATCGTCTTTTCTTGTTTTTTCGTGATCACCACGAACGGGAACTGTCTTGTTTTCATGCACAAAATAGTATCATAAAACAATTGAAAAAAAAAGATGAGCAAATCTGCTCATCTTGATCCTTTGTCGTAAGGTATACCCTCTGCCTTCGGGGCTCGTGAATTCTTCGAGGTAAAGGCAAGTACCACAAGGGAGATAATATACGGCATCATGTTGTAGACGGTGCTTGGAATCTTTAATGCTGCTAAGAATGCAAAGCCTGTATACACATTGGACAACGCTCTGAAGAAACCAAACAGCAATGCAGCTAAAGCAATCTTTGTCGGTTTCCACTGACCGAAGATCATAACTGCTAAGGAAAGGAAACCGAAACCGGCTACACCGACTTCAAACTTCCACTCAGATACACCGGCTGTAATATAGACGATACCGCCGAGTCCGCCCAATAAACCGGAAATCAGTACACCGGCCCATCTCATCTTGTAAACATTGATACCGACAGAGTCAGCTGCCTGCGGATTTTCACCACACGCCATCAGACGCAAACCGAATCTTGTCTTATACAGAACGACATAGGAGATGCCTAACAGACATGCGGCAATCACCATGAACCAGTTGAATTCAAAACCGGCGATATTGATGATGAATGCCTTCTTGGCATTGATATACTGAATAACCGAAGAAACGTTGTCCGGATTTTCAGCTACGTTGATGGATTTAACGATAACCGTTGCCAAAGCCGTGGAAAGGATATTCATAGCCGTACCGATCAGTGTCTGGTCTGCTTTGAAATTGATTGCAGCAACTGCCAGCAATACGGAATAGCACATACCAGCAAGAATTGCACAAACACATACCGCAAGAATCATGACAAATGCATTTGTGCCTGCAGGCATGTATTTCATTGCCAGAGCCCCACCCAGTGCACCGAGAACCATGATTCCCTCAAGTCCGAGGTTGATAACACCGGAATGCTCGGAGAAACAGCCGCCTAACGCTACTAACAGTAATACGGATGCAAAGATCAACGTATATTGAATCAATAAGATCATGCGTTGCCTCCTTTCTTTGCCTTCTTTCCATCACCTGCCGAAATCCTCGCATTGATAAATGATTTGAAGAACAACACAAATCCACAGAGATAAATGATCAAAGCTATGATCAGATCCGAGATCTGTGACGGATAAACAGCCTTATCAAGGTAGGCACCGCCGTTGTTGATATGCTGGATAAAGAAGGATGAGAAGATTGTTCCGATCGGATTTAATCCACCGAGGAAGGTAGCAGCAATACCGTTAAAGCCCATGCCCGGAACAGAAGACTGTGTGACAGACCATTGTTCAAATGCGGTTAAGAACAGGAAGGCTGCACCAAGTCCTGCCAAAGCACCGCCGATCGTTAAAGTCAGGATAATATTTCTTCTTTCTCTCATGCCGGCATATTTTGCGGCGTCCTTATTGAAACCGGTCGCTCTTAATTCATAACCGAACTTTGTCTTTGTCAGGATGACAGAGATCAGAATTGCGATCAGAATCGAAAGAGGAATCGCAATTGTCACATAACGGTTGTTGGAGAATAACTTATCCAGACCCATTGTCGGCAATATTGATGAAGGATTTTTTGAAGCAAGATTGAATGTGTACGGGCTGGCCTGTTCTTTTACCTTTGCCAGCAACACATTTACTGTATACAAACTGATCCAGTTCAGCATGATACCGGAAATAACTTCATTTACGTTATGATTGGCTTTGAGATATCCGGAGATACATCCCAGAACCCCGCCTGCACACATCGCCAACAGCAAGCAGACAAACCACGGAAGATTCCATGCCAAGGCTGCATATAATGCAGCACCTGCACCGGCGACATACTGTCCTGCTGCACCGATGTTAAAGAGACCCGCTTTGTAGCAGAAGCAGACAGACAGCGCACACATGAGCAACGGAGCTGTTTTTACCAGCGTATTTCCCAAATACTTCATCTGAGCCGGAAAAGTAGGATAGTTCAAAAAGTTCTTGACCAGAGTAATAATAGCCTTTGATGCCCCTGCCGGATTAATTATCAATAAAGCGATATATCCGACAAACAAACCCAGGATAATACAAATCAAAGAAGTTAAGACGGATTGTACACCAGGCTTTTTTAAGAAGTTTTCTTTTTCTTTCATCTTAAGCCTCCTTTGTATCTCTCTTAGCCCCTGACATATAGAGACCTAATTCTTCAGAAGTCGTCTTAGCCGGATCCAGTTCACCAACAATTTCGCCTTCATACATGACCAGAATTCGATCGGAAACATTCATAACCTCTTCCAGTTCCAATGAAACAAGAAGAACGGCTTTCCCTGCATCTCTTTCCGCAATCAGACGGCTGTGGATATATTCAATCGCACCGACATCCAATCCTCTGACAGGCTGTACGGCAATTAAGAGCTTATGTTCCTTATCAATTTCTCGAGCGATAATTGCTTTCTGCTGGTTACCGCCGGACATCGCACGGGAAATGGTGATCGGACCCTGACCAGATCTGACATCATATTCCTCTTCCAGTTTTAACGAATAATCACGAATCTCTTTTTTCTTTAAGAAACCAAGAGGAGTCGTGAAATCAGGCTGGAAGTATTCCTGTAATACCATGTTGTATTCCAGCGGATAATCCAGAACCAGTCCATGTTTATGTCTGTCCTCCGGAATATGTGAGCTTAATCTTGATCTTTCACGGATAGATGCTTTTGACATATCCTTTCCGTCAATCACGATCTTTCCGGAAACAAGCGGTTCAAGTCCGCTCAAACCGTAGACAAGCTCTGTCTGTCCGTTGCCGTCAATACCGGCAATACAGACGATCTCACCGGCTCTGACATCAAACGATACGTTTTTTACCGCATTATTTGCATGTACTCGGGAAGCAACGGTCATGTTTTCAACATGTAAAACAACCTCTCCCGGATTAGCCGGTTTCTTTTCTACCTTCAGCTGCACATCTCTGCCTACCATCATACGGCTGAGCTCCGCCTGGTTTGTATCTTTGACGTTGACTGTTCCGATATATTTGCCTCTGCGCAATACCGTTACACGGTCTGCAACAGCCATAATCTCATTGAGTTTGTGTGTAATAAACAGAATGGATTTACCTTCCGCAGACAGATTCTTCATAATCTGCATTAATTCATCAATTTCCTGTGGCGTTAACACAGCTGTCGGTTCATCAAAGATCAGAATCTCATTATCTCTGTACAACATCTTCAAAATCTCTGTTCTCTGCTGCATACCGACAGTGATATCCTCAATCAAGGCATCCGGATTCACACTCAGACCATACTTCTCGGATAATGCAAGAACCTTCTTTCTTGCTTCATCCTTCTGCAGAATACCGTGTTTTGTTGTTTCTACACCTAAGATAATATTATCCAGGACTGTAAAACATTGAACCAGTTTAAAATGCTGATGGACCATACCGATGCCAAGGGCATTGGCATCGTTTGGATTGTTAATCTTCACTTCTTTGCCGTCTTTCTTAATGATTCCTTCTTCTGCCTGGTACAAGCCAAACAAGACAGACATCAGCGTCGATTTACCGGCACCGTTTTCTCCCAGCAAGGCATGAATCTCCCCCTTCTTGAGTTGCAGGGTGATATTATCGTTTGCAATGATTCCGGGGAAACGTTTCGTGATGTTTAGCATTTCGATTGCATATGGAGTTTCCATATTCATCATCCCCTTTCCTTCTTATCTAACATTATACAAAAAAAAAGCCATCAGATTAAGCATCTGATGAACTTTTTATGATTGTTTCTTACTTAATGTTGCCCTGGAAGTTGATGTTAGCGTTGTCAGCTGTTGGCTGTTCAGCACTGATATCATTGGAAACTGTAACAGCTCCGTTGAATACATCAGCAACAAGTGCATTGTAGTCAGCTTCTGTGAAACCGTCAGCCCACTGTGTGGAAGCCGGCAGCTGTACGAAGTTCTGGGATGGATCTGTAGCAGAAACAAGGCCAAGGTTGATTGTCTGTCCGCTGTAATCAGCCCAGTTGCCATCTTTGATTGCAGAAAGAACTGTGTCAACTGTAGCAGCAAGACCCTTCATAGCGGAAGTAACTGTGATACCATCGCCGTAAGCACCGTCGATTGTGCCCTTCTGGTCAACGTCAACGCCGATTACCTTGCCGCCGACTTTTGCAGCAGCTTCAGCAGCAGATGTGAAGATGCCACCGCCACATGCGAAGACAACTTCTGTTCCGCCCTGGTACCATGTATCCATAGCAGCTGTGATATCGCCATCGCCAAAGAACTGGTTGCCGTATGCATAGTTGATGTCAACTTTGATGCCTAAGTCGCCAGCTGCATCGCTTGCACCCTGAACAAAGCCATAACCGTAACGGATAACTGCAGGAACAGCCATACCGCCGAGGAAACCGAGTTTTGTATAGCCGAGCTTAACTGCAGCTACGCCTGCGAAGTAACCTGCAATCTCTTCCTGGTAAACAGCTGTGAAGACATTGTCACCAAGAACATATCCGTTAAGGTCGCCTTCAGATACGTCAAGAGCTACGAATTTAACATCCGGATACATATCAGCAGTTTCAGCTACTGTTTCACCGAATGCATAACCAGGCATAACAAGAACGTTGTAACCGTCAGCTACTGCCTTGTCGACCATTGCAACACGCTCCGGAGTGGAGTCGCCTGCAGGTTTGTAGTAAGTGAATGAGCAGCCATTTGCATCAGCGAAAGCCTTTGCAGCTTCATAAGTTGTCTGGTTGAATGACTGGTCAGTGATATCGCCATAGTCAGTGATCATAGCGATCTTCAGGTCAGAAGCAGCAGTTGTAGTTTCTTCAGTAGTTGTTTCTTCTACAGAAGTGCTTGCTTCAGCTTCTGAAGCAGCTGATGTTGCTGCAGAAGTAGATGATGAACCGCAAGCTGCCAGGCCGAATACCATAGCGCCTGTCAGTAATGTTGAAACAAACTTTTTCATTTCTTTCCTCCTATAAGTTTATCTCCATTGAAATTGTATAAGTTTCAGACTAACTTTGCAATGGTATTTTTGTATTCGGGTTTCTTTTTCCTATTTATTAAGGAAACTGTTATAATAATTAAGATATGAGGGGGAGCAAATGGTTTTCAGCAGTTTAACATTCCTGTTTGTGTTTTTACCGGTCTTTTTTCTGTGCTATTTTGTTGTTCCCCGGCGTTTTGGCAACCTTATACTGTTTCTGTTCAGCCTGTTTTTCTATGGCTGGGGTGAACCGGTATATGTTTTTTTAATGATTTTATCCATTA
>JAFYCG010000344.1 GCA_017539825.1 Solobacterium sp.
CCGGGTGCCAACTACACCGGTTTGCGTTTAGTATTAGACAGACTGTATTATTTTGCATTGCCGTTAATCGTTATGACATTCGGTTCATTGGGCGGAATGACAAGATATGTACGTGCAGCGATGATTGATGCATTGAGCATGGATCATATTAAAACTGCAAGGGCCAAGGGTGTTAAGGAAAAGACAGTTATCTATTCTCATGCATGGCGTAATGCGCTCCTTCCGGTTATCACATTGATTATATCGTGGTTCCTGGGCATCTTCTCCGGATCCGTTATTATTGAAAATACCTTCAATATCAACGGTATGGGCAAGACATATATCAGTGCCTTGAACAATCATGACTATGAACTTGCTTTGGCAGTACAGATGTTCTATACGCTGGTTTCCCTGATCGGTGCGCTGATCATGGACTTAAGCTATGGAATCGTAGACCCGCGTGTTCATATTGAAAAGTAAGGAGGAAAGAAGATGTCAGAAAACAATAAAAAACAGTCTTTCCTTGGAAGGCTTTTCAGTAACAGAAATAAGACCGTGGATGTCATGGTCGAAGAACAGATCCAGAGCCCGGGCAGAATGATGCTCGATAACTTCATGCATAACCGTCTCGGCATGACCGGATTAATCGGATTCGTTTTGATTTTCCTGTTTGTTTCGATTGCACCGTATTTTGTACCGATTAACCTCGGTACTTCCGATACGACACAGACAAACGTTCCGCCTACAACCGGGATGCTGAAAATCCCGGATGGGATGAAGAACAATGTACAGGCTATCGCTCCGGGTCCAACATTCGGTGTCGGCTGTAATAAGGACGGACAGGTCTTTGTCTGGGGTTATACAAAGATCACGGATAAGATCGATATCAAGAAGATTCCGGATGAAGTAAAAGAGGCTAAAATAGTCGATGTCGCTGCCGGATATGACCACATCGTAGCAATTGATGATGAGAGCAATATCTATGTCTGGGGTAATACAAGACTCGGACAGGACAGAATTCCGAGTGAATTAAAGCCATCCCGTACAAAGGGACCGAAGAATATCATCCAGATTGAAGCAGGGTATCAGATCAGCGGTGCGTTAACCGATCAGGGTGAAGCGTATTTCTGGGGTAATTCCAATATGGCGGATATTGATGTCCGCAAGGAATTCCAGGGACATATCAAGAAATTCGCTATTGCAACATATAACTATATCCTGTTACTGGATGATGGTTCTGTCGCATATGGCGGAATGCAGAAAAATAATGCTTTCACCAATATTCCTTCCAACCTATCCGCAAATGTAGTCGATATCGCTGCTTCCGGAGACACTATGGCTGACGTTACCGAAGACGGTAAAATCACAGTCTGGGGAAACGCTACACATGGTGAAGCGAAAGTTCCTGAAACCGAAAGCAAGCCTGTTGAAATCTATGGCGGAAGAAACCATTATACTGCACTCATGGAAAACGGCGATGTCATTTCATGGGGTGATAACGAACATAAACAGAGCACTGTGACTGCAGCGGTTAACTCCGGTGATATTGAAACCGTATTTGCAGGATTCTATCAGAACTACGCAGTCACAAAGACCGGTGAAGTCCATACATGGGGATTAGACGGTCATATACTCGGAACGGATGATCTGGGCAGAGATGTCTTAACAAGAATCATCCATGGCGGTAAGACAACAATGACTGTCGGTGCGATTGCAGAAGTCATTGCCATTTTGATCGGTGTTATTTTAGGAGCTATTGCCGGATATTTCGGCGGTACAGCGGATCTTCTGATCATGCGTATTTCAGAGGTTATCGGCGGTTTGCCGTTCCTGCCGTTTGCATTGTTGTTATCGGCAATTATCGGTACAAGAATTGATGTTCAGCTGAGAATGTATCTCATCATGGTTGTCCTCGGTTTATTGAGTTGGACAGGTATCTGTCGTCTGATCAGAGCACAGATTTTAGCAGAACGTGAAAAGGAATTCGTCTTAGCTGCACAGGCTATGGGCGTTAAAGAGGGAACGATTATATTCAAACATATCCTGCCGAATGTAATGTCCATTCTTCTTGTTGAAGCGACACTCGGATTTGCGACATGTATGCTGACAGAATCTTCATTGTCCTACCTCGGTTTCGGTATTACACCGCCGACACCGACATGGGGTAATATGCTGACTGGTGCAAATAACTCCATCGTCATCCAGCAGTACTGGTGGAGATGGGTATTCCCGGCTGCAATCTTTGGTTTATGTACAATCTGTATCAACCTCATGGGTGATGCAATTCGTGATGCGGTTGACCCGAAATCACTTGGAAGGTAAGGAGGTTTGTTATGGCATTATTAGAAGTCAAGAATTTACATACCTTCTTTACCACAAAGAGGGGTATTGTTAAAGCGGTTAACGATGTATCCTATTCCGTTGAAGCAGGAAAAACACTCGGACTTGTAGGAGAATCCGGATCAGGCAAAAGTGTATCCGCAATGAGTATTTTACAGTTGCTGGATGCAAACGGATATATTGAGAGCGGTTCTGTCATGTTTGACGGACAGGAGCTGACAACCATGTCTTTGAAAGACATGTATAAGATCAGAGGTAATGCGATTTCCGTTATTTTCCAGGAACCGATGACCTCCTTAAATCCGATCTTTACAATTGAAAAACAGGTTGCTGAAACATTCATCATCCATCAGGGCATGAGCAAGGAAGAAGCAAATAAGAAGGCTGTCGAAATGCTTGCCGATGTTAAGATTCCGAATCCGGAAGTTGTCGCTAAGCAGTATCCGCATCAGCTTTCCGGCGGTATGAGACAGCGTGTCATGATCGCTATGGCTCTTGCTTGTAAGCCAAAGCTGTTAATTGCCGATGAACCGACAACAGCATTGGATGTTACCATTCAGGCACAGATCCTTCGCCTGATGAATGACCTGAAAAAAGAAACAGGAACATCTATTCTGTTTATTACCCATGACCTTGGCGTAATCAATCAGATGGCGGATGATGTTGCGGTCATGTATTGCGGACAGGTTGTGGAAATGTCTCCGGCAAGAGCAATCTTTGCAGGTACGGATTTCCAGCATCCTTATACGGAAGGCTTGTTCCGTTCTATTCCGCGTCTGGATTCAAAACCGAACGAAAGACTGGAATCTATTCCGGGTGCTGTTCCGCATCCGCTGAATCTTCCGAAAGGATGCAAATTTGCACCCCGTTGCAAATATGCAACAGAGAAATGCCTGAATGAAGAGCCGAAGCTGGTACAGGTAACTCCGCAACAGCAGATCCGCTGCTTCTATCCGAACAAGGAGGAACGTCATGCAACCAAATGAGAAAAAAGTATTATTTCAGATCACGAATTTGAAACACTGGTTTCCTCTGAAACAAAAGGGTAAATTTGTAAAGGCAAATGACGGAATCACTTTGGATATCTACGAAGGCGAAGTATTCGGTCTTGTAGGAGAATCCGGATGTGGTAAATCCACTTTCGGAAGAACCATTCTTCAGCTTTACAAGCAGACAGACGGAAGAACCATGTATTATGGCAGATCACTTGATGATATTGCACCGAAATACATGATTGATACAATCAAGAATCTTCCTAAGAGAAAAGAAAAGATTAAAGAAACCGCACATAAAAGAGATCAACTGCAGGCAGAATACGACAAGTTAAGCGAAAGGGAACAGTATGCAAAGCATGCTGCTTTGGAACAGGCAAAGAAAGACGCACATGATGCATTGCTGGATGTAGCTAACATCGTCGGTGGTCTCATGATTCTGGATGATTCATCCTCTGTTATTTCTGCATATGAGAAAAACTACAACCTCTCTTTGAAGAGAAGGCAGATTCGTGAAAAGAGAACAGAGACAGAAGCCAAAAGAGAAGATGCAGAGTTTAAAAAGAAAAACCTCTCTTCCTTTGATTCCAAGCTCAAAGGGTTTGATGATGAATTAAAGAATCTGGATCAGGAGATTGCACAGTCTCTTGACGAAATTGAAGCACTCAGAAAACCACATCTTGATAATCCTGAATTCCAGAAATATGAAGCATTGAGAAGTGACGGCATAGACCTTGCCAGACTGGAATACAATGAAATCCGTCTGTTGAGAAGAGATATTCAGATTGTCTTCCAGGATCCGTATTCTTCATTGAATCCAAGATTAACGATCGGCCAGATCATCGGTGAAGGCTTGATGGCACATAATATCTTCTCCAAGAACAGTCCGAGAATGCAGGATTACATCTTACAGGTTATGGATGACTGTGGTCTTGCACCGTACTTCCTGCACAGATTCCCGCATCAGTTCTCCGGTGGTCAGAGACAGCGTATCTCTATCGCCAGAGCTTTAGCAGTAAAACCGAAGTTCGTCGTATGTGATGAAGCAGTATCCGCATTGGACGTATCCATTCAGTCACAGATTATCAATCTGTTACAGGATCTGCGTGAAAAACAGGATCTGACATATCTCTTTATCACACATGATCTCTCCGTTGTAAAATACATTTCAGACCGTATCGGTGTTATGTATCTGGGCAATATGGTAGAGCTTGCCGATTCACAGGCATTATTCGCAAAACCGATTCACCCGTATACACAGGCATTAATTGCAGCTATTCCGACAACAGATCCTGATGCAAACAGAGAGCTGCAGATTCTTGAAGGGGACATTCCAAGCCCTGTCAATCCTCCATCCGGATGCAAGTTCCATACAAGATGCCGTTATTGCACAGAGATCTGTAAACAGGTTGTTCCGTCATGGCAGGAAATTGAACCAAATCACTTTGTCGCATGTCATCACCCGTTATTAGACGGACTTGACATTGAGAAGAAGTAAATATGATGTATGAAAAAAAGCTGGAGAGAGCAAGAAAACTCCAGCGTGAACAAAGAGGCCTGGAAGAAGAATATCATGGAGAAAAGCTCTATGAGCCTTCCCTTGAAGATGAACTGGAAAAAGGGGACATATTCGCACTTGTTCTCTCCGCTATCTTCACTTTCCTTCCGATTGCTATTATCGCTCTTGTGGGAATGATCCTCTTAGCTTGTTTGTTCTTCAGAATTAATCTGTTCTAAGCACCGGAAACGGTGCTTTTTTGTGTCTAAAAATTGGTTTGCACAGGCATAAAAAACGTACTGTCAATTTGACATAATACAATAAAGAAGAAGGAAATATTTCAACAGACAACTCTTAAAATGTTATATTGCATTGTTTGTAACAGCGCTTACGGGAACGA
>JAFYCG010000345.1 GCA_017539825.1 Solobacterium sp.
GGAAGCAATCCGTTCACCGGAATCCAAATATCGCGATTACTATATCATCCGCAAGGGAAAATATGAGGGAAATAAACTTCTGCCGCCAAGCAACTGGGCTTCCACGTTTACCGGATCAGCCTGGGAAAGAATCGGAGACAGTGATGAGTTTTATCTGCACTTGTTCTGCAAGGAACAGGCAGACCTGAACTGGGAAAATCCGGAGGTGGTTGAAGAGATCACGGATATTCTGAATTTCTGGCTGGATAAAGGCGTGGATGGTTTCCGTTTTGATGTATTCAATATGTTTTCCAAGGTATATCCGATTCAGGATGATTTTGAAAAGGATACATTCCAAAGAGGTGCACAATACTATGTTGACGGACCGAGAATGCATGAATTCCTGAAAATCCTGAACCAGAAGGCACTCTCCCTGCATGATACGTTTACCGTAGGGGAATCCTTTCATCCTTCTGAAAAGGCAGCGCATGAATATGTCAAAGAAGAAAATCAGGAACTCGACAGCATCTTTGAATTTGCCCATTTGGATGCAGATAATATCGGCGGAAAGAAATTCTTCCAGAAACCATTTGATCTTAAGCAATTCAAGGAAGGCTTCTTTCACCCGCAGCTGACAAATTATTATGACGGATGGAATACGCTTGTGTTGGAAAATCATGATAATCCCCGTTGTGTCAGCCGCTTTTCCATTGATACAAAAAAATACCGTTATGAAGCTGCTACAATGCTGGCGACAATTACCTATATGGGCTTCGGCACACCGTTTATCTACATGGGACAGGAAGCGGGCTTAACCAATTGTGATTTCAAAAACATGGATGAGCTGAAAGATCCTGTCAGCCATTTTGTCTATGAATTGATGACCGGTTACGGCATGCCTGCAAAGCTTGCGTTTCACTTTATCAAATACGGAGCAAGAGACCATGCCAGAGTTCCGATGCAATGGGATGATACGGTCAACGGCGGCTTTAATAAAGGACATGAAACATGGCAATGCATCAATCCGTTGTACAAGGAGATTAACGTCAAAAAGGATATGGAAAGTGAAAAATCCATATACCGCTATTATCAGAAGCTTCTGCAGATCAAAAAGAATAATGAAACGGCTGTATACGGACTGACAAAGGAGTATGACCATAACCATCACAGAATCATTGCCTACAGCCGTAATTACCATACAGGCAAGCTGTTTATCATCGGCAATTTCAGTAAGTATCCATGCACATATGGTATTCCTTCGGAATTCAAAGATGCGGAATTATTGCTGAACAATTATGAGGAACTTGATCAAAAGAATCAGAAAGTACATCTGAAACCATATCAGGCTTTGGTTTTTGAAAAGAAATATATGTAGGTGAAAAAATGAATGCGGAAATTGATATTTCACATGTTTGCATAAACACAACAAGGCTGTTGCTGAGGCCTTTTCGTGAAGAGGACCTGGATGATTTATATGCATATGCATCGGTAGACGGTGTAGGACAGATGGCCGGGTGGAGCCCTCACAGGGA
>JAFYCG010000346.1 GCA_017539825.1 Solobacterium sp.
ATTTGATGGCTGAAAGATTTCTTGCATAGCTGCTGTTGGCAAGTTCCTTGTCAGAGAACTCTCCGCCTTTCAGCAGTGCGAGATATTCACTGATTTCCTCCTTGCCGACATCCTGCAAAGATGTGTAGTTTTCATCCTGCAGATATTGTAAAAATCTGCCGACATCCCTTCGATAGGCATCCTGCGTATCTTCGGAACCGGTACGATAGATTTTCATATGTGCCAGAAATCTGTCCAGCAGGGCATCATAATCCATTTTCTGCAAACTCCGTTATGATCGGAAGCGATTGCTTTGCATAAGCTTCCTTCTTCTCTTTTTTCTTTACTTTTTCTTTCAGGTGCATAATGCCGAAATTGGCATTCATCGGCTGGAAATGTTCCGGATCTCCATGGACGATGTAATGTGCCATGGCACCGATCATTGTTTCAGGTCCGAAGATGATCTCCTGTTTCCCTTCAAGCTTTCTGGCAAGATTGATGCCTGCCACCATGCCGCTTGCTGCCGATTCCACATATCCTTCCACGCCTGTCATCTGACCGGCAAAATATAGGTAATCCCTTGTATTGAAACGGTAGCTTTCGCTGAGATACAGCGGGCTGTTGATATATGTGTTGCGATGCATTACGCCATAGCGGACAATCTCACAATGTTCCAGTCCGGGAATCATCTGCAGTATGCGCTTCTGCTCTCCCCATTTCAGATGGGTCTGGAAACCGACCACATTATAGAGCGTATCCTCTTTGTTATCCTGTCGCAGCTGTACAACCGCATACGGACGCATGCCGTCGTTTTCCAGTCCGACCGGCTTCATCGGTCCAAACAGCAAGGTGTTTCTGCCTCTTTTTGCCATGACTTCAAATGGCATGCAGCCTTCAAAATACACCTCTTTTTCAAAGGAATGCAGCTCTGCTGTTTCGGCAGTAATCAAAGCCTGATAAAAAGCATCAAATTCCTCCATTGTCATCGGACAGTTAATATAGTCCGCTGTACCCTTGTCATATCTGGATTTGCGATATGCTTTAGAAAAATCGATGGATTCCTTTGTGACGATCGGTGCTGCCGCATCGTAAAAATAACAGTATTTCTGATCGATCAGTTTTCCGATTGCCGCAGACATTGCATCAGAAGTCAGAGGACCTGTTGCGATAATACAGGGATCATCGGGAATCTGATCTGCTTCTTCTTCAACAATTTCAATATCCGGATGATTTCTCATGGTATCATCAATCATCTGTGCAAATCTGACTCTGTCTACTGCTAATGCACTGCCTGCAGGAATTCTTGTTGCATCTGCAGCTTTGATGATCAGCGAGTCCATCTGTCTCATCTCTTCTTTCAGAAGACCAACCGCATTGGTAAGTGCATCGGAACGAAGGGAATTGGAACAGACCAGCTCACCGAAAAGATCGGAATGATGGGCAGGTGTTTTTTTCTTAGGCTTCATTTCAACCAGTCTGACATGTATGCCTCTTTTGGCAAGCTGATAAGCCGCCTCACATCCAGCCAGTCCTGCACCTATAACCGTTGCCTTCATGATCACGACGCCTTTCTTCTGCGTCTTGTTGCAGTGGTTTTCTTTTTTGTTGTTTTTGCCTTGGCGACAATCTTCTGTCCGTCAAGACTTTCCATATATGTACAATCCGGGAAGTTGGAACAACCCAGGAAATATGTACCGTAACGAGACTTTCTCTTCAAGAGCTCATGTCCGCAATCCGGACACATCTTTCCGGTTGGTTCAGGCTTTTCCTTTGTCTCATCTTCAATTTGTCTTGTGTAATGGCATTTCGGGAAATTGGCACAGGAGATAAACTTTCCGAATCTCCCCGTACGATAAACCAGTTCCCCGCCGCAATCCGGACAGACTTCTCCAACCTTTTCCGGCTGGATCTTTTCCATACCTTCATAAGCTTTTTCCAAAAGCGGCTGGAAGCGGTCATAGAAATCCCGCAATGTTCTGACTTCCTGTGCAGTTCCTTCGGCGATATCATCGAGTTTACCCTCCATGAAGGAAGTGTAGTCGACATTGATGATGTCGGAGAAGAATTCATCCAGTTTTTCTGTTGTCAGCATGCCCTGTTCCGTCGGTACAAACACACGTGTCCTGCTTTTCGGAGAAGACTTTTCAAGGCTGACATAACCCCTTGCCTGAATCGTATCAATGATCATCGCATATGTGGAAGGTCTGCCGATGCCGTCTTCTTCCAGTGCTTTGATCAATCTTGCTTCGGTATAGCGGGAAGGCGGTTCGGTAAAGTGCTGGTTAGGCTTCAGCTCTTTGGCAGAGATTTTTTCCCCTTCTTCTAAGACAGGCAATATCACATCCTTGGAGTTGTCATATTCGGCATATGCCTTTAAATATCCGTCAAATTTCAACGTGCTTCCCTGTGTTGTAAAATCATATCCGTTCTGGGAAAGGGTTACAGACAGGGAATCATATTTTGCCGCTGCCATCAAAGAAGCAAGCGCACGGGCATAGATTAACTTATACAATTTGTACTGCTCGCTTGTCAGATACGGTTTGACTCTTTCGGGAGTGTAAC
>JAFYCG010000347.1 GCA_017539825.1 Solobacterium sp.
AATCTTTGCAAGTATTGTCAGTGGTGCTACACCACTGACAAAGAAGGAATGGAGTATTCCGCAGAAACTTGTTGCACAATGTCTCAATAAGAATGTTGAAACCGGAGGACCGCGGTGCTGTAAAAGAACAAGTCGCTTTGCGATTGAATGTGCAGCAGAATTTGCCAAAGAAGTATTTGGTGTAACCATCCCTGTCAGTAAAACATCCTGTATCTATTCTTCCTATAATAATGAATGCATTAAAGAACAATGTCCGTATTTTCCAAAATAATATCCTTCTTTGCGAAGGATATTTTTTATTCTTTGTTTTTACACCATTCCGGAATAATCTTTTGAAACTCTGTATCTGCGTGTTTCTGCATGACTTCTTCAAACTGCCTGTAGGCATACAATAACTGTCTTCCCCGTTCCGTCAGTTCACTGCTGCTTCCCGAACGACCTCCTACATTGCGTTTAATCAATTCACACTGTGTCTGTTGTTCGATATCATGGATCATGTTCCAGCATCTTGTATAGGAGATCTGCATTGTTTTGCATGCCTGAGAAACCGATCCGAGATCACTGATCAGACTCAACAACAAAGCAATATGCGAATCAAAGAATACTTTTTCCTTGGCAAAAGCAATATTCAGCTGAGGTCTGATCAAAGAGGAGCTGTGCTTCTGTAGCATTTCCGTATTTTTATAAACATCCGCATATTCCAGTAATATGCCGTTATCATCTACTTCTACCGTGTATGGTTCATATGTTTTCAAGGCACCGGCCAGACCCCCTTCCCCGTTATAATCCAGAATCTCTGAAGCAATATGGGAAGATAATACAATCGGATGGCCGGGTTTGCCTTGATATGCCGGCTGAATAAAATCTCCTTCGGTTTCCGTCAGAAGACGGATCGTACGGGAAGTGAAAAAAGGAATATCACATGGCATAAGCAGAAATTTATCACATTTGTTTAACAGATAGCTGATACCGATTCTGTAGCTGTGGATCATTTCACTGCAGGCATAATCGGGATTACGAAAAAACATAACATCATATTTTGCCAGATGACGTTCCAGTTCATCCGCTTTATATCCTGTTACGACAATAATCTGTGTGATGCCTGCATGTTTTAAGGTCACGATGTTTCTTTCTGCCAGACTGATTGTTCCCAATGTCTGTAAAGGTTCAAAATCATCATTCTGTCCTGCTGCGGCAATAATTGCTCCGATTCTTTTCATTTCATTGATTCCTGTATAAAAAAGCGTCTGCCAAAAAAATGTAATTTGACAAAAGTATACGTATCATACTTAATTAAAGTAGATAAGTCTATTCTGTGTGAGTACCACACGGATCATAATCAATTCCATGTCCTGTCAGATCTTCCATTTTCTTTTTTCCGAATGATGTAAAAAATACAATTTCGCTTGGTTCTCCATGCAGGTTTTCGCCTTTCAGGCGAACAACTGCAGAGGTTTCAAGATAATCTATCGGAAAAGTTCTTCGGAATACCTGGCCGGTACGGGAATCAGTCACTTCCACAATGACATGATCAGCGGTAATCTGATAAAGTTCCGAGGTGTTATTTTTATCCATAATTTTTTCCTGTTTCATCTATTATAACATATCCATTCACTGATCATGTATGTATGAGTCAAAACCACCATTATCCGAGAAAGGAGGAGAACATGATTAAGAAAACGTTTATCATCAACGGTGTTGAACGCAAGATCTTTCTGAACGGGGATGAAACACTATCTACTGTTTTACGTGAAAGACTATTGCTGACAGGCACCAAGATCGGTTGTGGCGCCGGACATTGCGGCGCATGTAATGTGATCATCAACAACAGAATTGTGAAATCGTGCGTGCAGAAAGCAGTGAAGATTCCGGATTTCACGGAAATCACGACAATTGAAGGAATCGGTACTGTTAATAATCTGCATCCTCTGCAGCTTGCATGGATGGCTTACGGATGTGCCCAGTGTGGTTTCTGCAGCCCGGGCTTTATCGTAAGTGCGAAAGTATTGCTTGAACAGAATCCGAATCCGACACGTGAAGAAGTACGTGACTGGTTCAACAAGAGCCGCAACCTCTGCCGTTGCACCGGTTATAAACCACTGGTAGATGCAACAATGGCAGCAGCGGAAGTTTTACGCGGTGAGAAAAAGCCAGAGGATCTGGTATATCAGGCTAACGGTAAATCCATCGTCGGTACGGAATATATCCGTCCGTCTGCAGCGATGAAAGTTACAGGTACATGGGACTTCGGTGCTGATGATGCATTGCGTATGCCGGAAGACACATTGCGCCTTGCCCTTGTACAGGCAGAAGTATCTCATGCAAACCTGAAAGGTGTTGATACATCCGAAGCAGAAAAGATGCCGGGTGTATACAAGGTTATTACAGCGAAAGATGTTCCGGGTTCCAACCGTATCAACGGTCTGGTCATGCTGCCGCTCAACAACAAGTGTGATGGCTTTGATCGTCCGATTTTGTGTGATGAGAAGGTATTCCAGTATGGTGATGCAATCGCTATTGTAGCGGCTGATACCGAAGAACATGCAAAAGCTGCTGCTAAAGCGGTTAAGGTTGATCTGGAAGTATTACCTGCTTATATGAGTGCACCGGAAGCACTGGCTCCGGATGCTATTGAAATTCATCCGGGTACACCGAATGAATACTATGAGACAAACGCTATTAAAGGCGATGACTTTGACTGGGATGCATGGCCGGAAGAACAGCAGGTTGAAATTGAGAGTTA
Source organism: Solobacterium sp. (assembly GCA_017539825.1). Taxonomy (GTDB): domain Bacteria; phylum Bacillota_I; class Bacilli_A; order Erysipelotrichales; family Erysipelotrichaceae; genus Bulleidia. The sequence continues at coordinate 2,744 of JAFYCG010000347.1, forward strand.
CTGCTCACGTCAGCCGCACCTGTTCATTGAACCGGATAACGGGTATGCCTATATTGATGAAGACGGCATGCTGACAATTCACTCCAAGTCAATCGGTATTCATCTCCATATGCCGATGATCGCTGACGGTATCGGTATTGACATGGCTAAACTGCGTATGGTACAGAACCATACAGGCGGAACATTCGGTTATAAATTCTCACCGACCAATGAAGCAATTCTCGGTGTAGCTGCTCTGGTATGCCAGCGTCCGGTATCCCTGAACTTCAACATGTATCAATCCATCACTTATACAGGAAAGAGATCACCGGGCTTCATGCATATCAAGCTCGCTGCAGATAAAGACGGCAAGCTGAAAGCATTGTGGGGACGCAACTACATCGACCACGGACCGTATTCCGAATTCGGCGACCTCCTGACACATCGTTTATCACAGTTTACCGGTGCAGGTTTCGATATTCCGAGTATCCGCAATAAATCCACAACTGTATTTACCAACCATGCATGGGGTTCTGCATTCCGTGCATACGGATCACCGCAGTCCTTCATGGGCAGTGATATCGCCATTGATGTCTTAGCGGATAAGATGGGTATTGATCCGTTTGAAATGAGAGCGATGAACTGCTACAAAGAAGCAGCAGGCTCAACAACACCGACCGGATGTAAACCGGATGTATACTGTGAAGAAGACCTCTTTGACAAGGCAAGACCATATTATCAGGAAGCGAAGAAACGTGTAGCGGAAAAGAATGCTGCAAGTGACGGCCGTATTAAATACGGTGTAGGCGTATCCCTCGGTGTATACGGATGCGGTCTCGATAACTCTGACGCTTCCGAATGTTATGCGGATCTGAACCCGGACGGAACAGTTACATTGCGTAACTCCTGGGAAGACCATGGACAGGGAGCAGATATCGCTACATTGACATCCGGTCATGAAATTCTGCGTCAGGCAGGATTTACACCGGAAATGATCAAACTCGAACTGTGCGACTCCAAGGTTACACCGAACTCCGGTCCGGCAGGAGGATCACGTTCCACTGTCATGACAGGTTCCGCAACGAAGATCGCTTGTGAAAACCTGTTGAAGAACATGCGTAAAGAAGACGGGACATACCGTACATACCAGGAAATGGTCGATGAAGGCATTCCTACCCATGTGACAGGTGTTTATACATACACCGCAAGCTTCACATTGAACCAGGAAACCAGCCAGGGTGATCCGTTCCCGGCATACATGTATACAATCTTCCTTCCGGAAGTCGCTGTTGATACAGAGACAGGCAAAGTTGTAGTTGAAAAGTTCACTGCCGTAGCAGACTGCGGTACAATCCTCAACAAATTGGCTGTAGACGGAAACTTCTACGGCGGTCTTGTACAGGGTATCGGTCTGGCATTGACAGAAGACTTTGAAGATCTCAAGAAACATACAAGCTTGTTGAGATGCGGTATTCCGTATCCGAATGATGCACCGGATGACATCGAACTTGTATTCCAGGAGAACCATCCGCGTCCAAACGGCCCGTATGGCGCAGCCGGCTGTGGTGAGGCACCGCTGGATGCACCGCATCCTGCAATTCTGAATGCAATCTTTAATGCAACAGGTGCAAGAATTACACGTGTACCGGCTCGTCCGGAGAACGTGCTTGAAGCACTTCGTGAACTAAAATAAACTGCATAATCAGCAGATAGGTAGAAGAGTGGGTGCAGTTGCACCCATTCTTCTTTATAGGGTAAAATGGAGGCATCTATGACTGACCATTTTAAAGAACGTTCCACCAGGAACTATCATCAAAAACAATTGTTCACCAAGGAAGAACTGGAACAGAGGGAAAAACTCTGCAAGTATGAAGATCCTCCTTTTTGCAGTGCTGCCTGTCCTTTAAAGCTGGATGTAAAAACCATGCTGAAGGAAGTATCCGAAGGCAACTTTGAAAAAGCAAGAAGCTGTCTGGAACATATTTCCTCATTCCCCGAGATCCTTTCCTATGGCTGTGATGCACCATGTACAAAGAAATGCCGGCGTAATGAACTGGATGCAACGGTGAATATACCGGGAATCGAAAGAGCCATCATGCATTACAGTATGGCTCCAAAGGGAAAAGGATTGCTGAAATTCAGAAAAAGGCAGAAGATCGGTATATTCGGTACAGAGTTATTCACACTTGTGCTTGCTGCGGAACTGGCAAACAAGAAGTATCCGTTAACGTTCTATACCGAAGCGAATGATGTTGAAGATCTGTTGAACAGATGCATACAGTTACCGCAGGATATTTCTGACAGACAGATCAGAATCATCCGGTCTCTGGATATGAAGATCTGTTTCAAACAGAAGATTGATGATGCTTTCTTTGAAGAAGAACGGAAACAGTATGATATCGTCTGTGCAGCGGAAACATTCAAAAAGGAAAAAACAGATCCGGTGACGCTTTGTGACAGCAGAAACGCTGTATTTCCGGCTGATGAAAAACGTTACGGGAAAGTATTACAGGCTTTCTTTGATGCGCGCAGGGCAGCGGTATCCGTTGAACGTCTGGCACAGAATCTGGATCCTCATAATACCCGTCCTGCAGAAGGAGAGACAGAGTCGCATCTGTTCACCAATTTAAACTATATCCCCGAAGAACCGGCAATCCCTGAAAACGGAATTTACAGTAAAGAGGAATGCATCAAGGAAGCATCCCGGTGTATTCAGTGTGAATGTGTAGAATGTTTCCGTGGTTGTGCGTATCTCAGGGCATTCAAACGATATCCCCGTATTTTAACCAGAGAAATCTATAATAATACCGGAATTATTATGGGTGATCACATGATGAACAAAGCCATGAATTCCTGTACGTTATGCGGACAGTGTACCGTAACATGTCCTAACGGATATGATATGGCAGAGATATGCCGCTTAGCCAGGGAAAATATGGTAGACACCCAGAAGATGAGTCTTGCGGTACATGAGTTTGCCCTGTTAGATATGTTGTTTTCCAATCAGGAAGGTTTCTTATGCCGTAAACAGCCGGGATATGATACATGCAGATATGTCTATTTTCCGGGTTGTCAGGCTAACGGCATAGCACCTCTTACTGTATATAAAACTTATCAGGATTTAATGAACAGAGTAGAAGGCGGTGTTGCATTACTGCTTGGCTGCTGCAGTGTCATTGCCAAATGGGCAGGCAGAAAAGAACTGTATGAAGAACAGATTGCTTTCTTAAAGGAACAAATGCAATCACTCGGTAATCCGGTCATGATTGCCGGATGTCCGACCTGTAAGACATCTTTACAGGAAAACTTTACCGTGAAGGGACTCTGGGAAGTGTTGCGGGAAATCGGCCTTCCTGAAGAATATAAAAAGATAAACGAAGAAGTGATTGTTCATGATGCATGCGGTGCAAGAAGTGATCCGGATACACAGGAAGAAATCCGTGCTATTGCCCGGGAAATAGGTTGTCAGTTAAAAGAGACAAAGTGGTCAAAAGATCTTACAGGATGTTGCGGATACGGAGGACTGGTCTCGTATGTCAATAAAGAAGTAGCGGATCTGATGGCAGAAGACTGTATCAAAGAAGATAAGGAACATACGTATCTTACCTATTGCATGGCATGCCGTGACAGGTTGTATCGTCAGGGTGTCAAAGCAGTACATTATACGGAACTGCTTTATGATCAGAAAGCAGATGATATGCCTTCTCTTTCACAGAAAAGGAAAAACAGATTAATGTTAAAACAGAAACTGATGAAAGAAGTATGGAAGGAAGAGAGTATGGAAGAAACAATACCTTTTACCTATGAATGCAGTGAAGAAGTTCGAAACAAAATGGAAGAAAGAATGATCCTGGAGAGTGATCTGATACAGACGCTTCTTAACTATCGTGAGAATCATGCAGCGGTATATAACGAAGCGGATGATACCCTTACCGCAACGCACCGTATCGGCAATGTATCATTCTGGATCCGCTTTAGAGAAAAAGAGAATCACTATACCATTCTCAGTGCATACAGTCACAGAATGACCGTACGGATCAGATAGGAGGTTATATGGCAATTGAAAAAACATATTATTCCCTCGAAGCAGACAAACATCTTGTCTGTCATAAATGCGGTGTTCATCTGGTGAAGGGGAATGCAGTATTTGAATATCTGGATAATGCTTTTCCCGTAGAACTTCCGGTATGTCCTGTATGCGGTTTTGTCTATGTCCCTGAAGAGCTGGCAATGGGAAGAGTACTTTCGGTAGAGAAGGTACTGGAGGATAAATAAAGATGCTTCATCCCGGCGGAAGACAGATGACGGAACATCTGTTGCAACTGGCAGGCATTGTGCCGGGAGTTAACGGTTCGGCGGCAGATCTCGGTGCAGGAAAAGGAGAATCTCTTTCTGTTCTTTCAGCGTATGGTTTTAAGGCAGAAGGGTATGATCTGCATCCGGGAGAAGGGATTCTGCAAGGGGATTTTCTGGCACTGGATGTTGAAGAGGAAAGCTATGATCTTGTTTTCAGTGAATGTGCATTCTTCAGCAGCGGCAATCCCTTTCAGGCAATACGGGAAGCATCCCGCATTGTCAAAAAAGATGGGAAAATACTGATAGCGGATATCTTTACCTTAAGGGAAGAGGAATTGAGAAAACAGCTCGAAGAATATGGTTTGAAGGTGCTGTTTATGGAAGATCAAACAGCTTCCTGGAAAGAATATATTATTGAAAGACTCTGGCAGAATGAATATACAAAGGAAGTCTGCAACAGTCCGAAAAACAGCCGTTATTATCTGTTAGGACTGGAAAGGATACATCATGAGTGAGAAAAAAGTAGATTTTGATGAACTGGAGAAAATCTTTGACTACTACCACAGCGGTTATCAATGTGCCCAGGTACTTCTGCTTTATGCATTGGAAGCACAGGGAATTGAAAATCCGGATCTGATCAGAGCGATCGGCGGATTAAACAGCGGTATCAGTGAATATCGTTCTGTCTGCGGCTGCTTAAGCGGTGGCGAATGTCTGCTTTCCTATTTTGCCGGCAAAGGGGCTGAAGAGGAAGAGATGCATGCAGAATACAAAGAGATGGCAAAAGAACTGTACGACTGGTTTACGGAATTCAATGAAGATACAGGTGGAAGTGTCATCTGTAAGGATTTATTGGAGAATGACTTCAGCCAGAGAGCCAGGGTATGTCCGATTCTGATTAACTATACATTTCAGAAATGCCTGGAGATTCTGGAAAAGAGAGGATTGATCTGATGACAGTAGCCTTTAAGAGGACAATGAGTGTCTGCCCGGTTTGTCTTAAGACGATAGAAGCTGAAATAGCTGTAGGTGATGACAACAACATACATATGATGAAGACCTGTTCCTTGCACGGGTCTTTTGATACGCTGATCTGGGAAGGAAATGTCATCTCGTATTTACAATGGGCTGAAGAAGATCAGGAGGGAATTGCCCCCATAACGGCAATACCTTCAGACAAAGGATGTCCGAATGATTGCGGCTTGTGTCAGAATCATCATAGTGAAGCATGCTGTGTATTGCTTGAGCTGACAAGCAGATGTAACCTGCAATGTCCGGTCTGTTTCGCATCCGCTAACGAGGAGGGAACAGATCTTCCGTTATCAGAAATCAAAAGACAGTACGACCTGTTAACAGAACATGGCGGTCCGTATAATATCCAGCTTTCCGGTGGAGAACCGACATTGCGGGATGATCTGGATCAGATCGTTCAATGCGGAAAAGAGAGAGGTTTTACCTACTTTCAGCTCAATACAAACGGTTTGCGGATTGCTGAAGAAGAAGGATATGCGGAATGGTTGAAAAAGATCGGCATTTCCTGTGTCTTTCTGCAGTTTGATACCTTGCATGATGAAGTATATGAAATACTTCGCGGTAAGGGTCTTATGAATATAAAACAGCGTGCGGTTGATGCATGTATAAAAGCTAATTTGCCGGTTGTTCTTGTACCGGTGATTGTACCGGGAATCAATGAAGAGGAAATCGGCAGTATTCTTTCTTATGCCATGCAATACCATCCGCATGTACGCGGTGTACATTTCCAGCCGGTGAGTTATTTCGGAAGGGTAAATCTTCCGCAGGAACAAAAAAGAATCACCATTCCCAAAATGCTGAAAGAGATCGAAGCACAAACCAAGGGACAAATGAAGGCTGTGGATTTCAGCGGTGGCGGAGCAGAGAGTCCGTATTGTTCCTTTCATGCATCTTATCGGAAAAAAGCAGACGGAACATGGCGGGCATTACAGAAAAAGAAGAGAGGCTGTTGTGCCATGCCAAGCAGTGAAGCAATGCAGTTTGTATCAAGACAATGGGGAAAGGAAGAAACAGAGCATGGTGATGTACGGGGAACAGAAACGTCTTCTTTAGATCTGTTTTTAAAGCAGGCAGTGGAAGATACGTTTACCGTTTCCGGCATGTTGTTTCAGGATGCATGGAATCTGGATCTGCAAAGACTGAAGCGGTGTTATATCTGTGAAGCAGACAGTGAAAGGGGCATGATTCCTTTTTGTGCATACAATCTGACAGATTGTAACGGAAAGGCATTGTACAGAAAATGAAACGGTCGGCATTGGATGAACTGATCATGAAGCAGGAAAATCTGACGGAATTAAACCGTCAGATTCTTGAAGAAATACAGTTGAAAAAACTGAATACACTGTTATGCAGGGAGAAAGAACGTAATGGATTTTATCAGCTGCCTGCTTATATTTCCTCTCTTTCCGATCTGAAAGATCTTCCTTTTACAACGGAGGAAGATCTTCGTACACAGTATACAAAAATGTTTCTCGGTTCTTCTTCGGAAGCAGAAAAAATCATCACCGGCAATACCAGCGGTACAACCGGAAAGGCAAAAAGAATCTTTTATGCCAAAAGAGATCTGGAACATACGGTTTCTTTCTTTGCGGCAGGTATAGGAGAAATGGCTGCAGAAGGAGAAAAGGTCATGATCGGTATGGCTTACAGCGGCCCAAACAGCCTGGCGGATCTGATCGCAAAAGGGGTAAAAGGATGCGGTGCTGTAGCCATGCAATTAAAGGAAGGCAGCCTCTATGAGCAATGTTTGCAATATCATGAGGACAATCCTGTATGTGCAATTGATATGCCGGTCAGACTGTTAGCTGCAGCAAGATATTACGAATACCTTTACGGTAAAGGCAGTTTTCCCGTAAAGAAAATTCTGCCTTCTGCAGATGCATGTAATAAAAGCGTGGAAAAAGCATTAACGGAAGAGTTCGGTCTTATTCTGTTTCCCCATTACGGAAGCAGGGAAATGTGTCTGGGTGGTGCTATTACCTGTCAGGCACATGAAGGCATGCATTTGCGGGAACATCAGATCATTGCAGAAATTATTGATGAAGAAGGAAATGTGTTACCCGATGGTGAATGGGGAGAACTGGTCATTACAACTGTTGATATGCAGGTATTGCCGATGATCCGTTTTCGTACCGGTGATTATACCCGTTTTCTGAAAGAGCCTTGTCCATGTGGCAGTGTTACCCGAAGATTAGACAGGGTGAGCCGGAAGAATTCATATGCGGCAATACTGGAAAAAGCAGAGAACTGTTTCTTTGGGTTTTCACAGGTTATAGATGTTTCTGTGGATGTTGCAGAAAACAGAATCAACCTACTTGTCTTACCGGATAGTGAAGAAGATGTTTTGAAAAATATATATCCGGAAAAAACAGAAGTATCCATTCACAGGATTACTGAAGCAGATCATCTGTTTTACAGCGGCAAAAGAACAGCCGGATAAAAAAGGTTACTGTTCACACATAGGAATAGGCATTGAACACAAAAGGGGATGATGCTATAGTGTGCCTGAGCAGAGATAACGAGTCGGAGCATCATCTTGTAGGTATGCTGGAGACGCTGTTCAGCGACGAGCTGACAGCAATAGAGAAGAAAAGGATCCTGTCCGAGAAGTATGACATAACTCTTACGGAGAAGGAAGAGGAAAGGATGGAGAACATGGGAGGCCTGGGAGAAGGAATAGAGAGAAGGGCTCTTGCAAAAGGTGAAGAAAAAGGTATTAAGATAGGTGAAGAAAAAGGAATAGAGAAAGGCAAAAACCTACAGAAAATCGAAACAGCATTAAGCCTGCATGACGGAGGAATCTCTATTGATGATATTGCTCATTACCTGAAAATGACTGTTGATGAAGTCAAGGAAATTCTGAAAGAAAAGAAATACGATGTTGTTAAATAAAATTATGGATTACCGGATGTTTCGGTAATCCTTTATTTTGATAATAATTGAACACTTCCCAAGAAGAATGTATTTATTCACCGGAAAAAAGAAAATGATGCTGAAAGTATGTGTATCTCTTTGATATGCTTGTCTTTATGTTATAATGAAAGCAACAGAGACCGGAGCACCCGGAATCAGAAAGGGAGATTAATGAAAAAAGTATCAGCATCTGTTTTTGTCATTGCTATGGCATTGGCAGGATGCGGATCTTCGTCTGCCTCTGAATCCGGAAGCAGCCAGAATGTATCCGTATCCCAAACCAGTGAACAAGTTGAACTGGTTATTTTTGCGGCCGCTTCCATGACGGAGTCATTGGAAGAAATCCAAACCATCTACGAAACCACAAATCCCGATATCAAAATTACCTATAATTTTGAATCTTCAGGCACATTAAAAACACAGATTGAAAACGGAGCAGAGTGTGATGTTTTTATATCGGCTGCACCGAAACAGATGAACCAGCTGGATATCACACAGGATGAAGAAAAGAATCCGGACAGGCTGGATCTGATTGATCCGGATACCCGGATCAACCTTCTTGAAAACAAGGTTGTCCTGGTTGTCCCGGAAGACAATCCGCTTGGCATTGAAAATTTTGATGATCTTGCCGATAAGCTGAAAAATGACACGATCCTGTTCGCAATGGGTAACAGCGATGTTCCTGTAGGACAGTATACGCAAAAGATTTTTGCGTATTATGACCTGGATGAAGAACAGCTCGCAAATGACGGAAAGATTACCTACGGCAGTAATGTAAAAGATGTTGTAAGTTATGTCAG